>NZ_CP017659.1:7175000-7421843 GCF_015326965.1 Paenibacillus sp. JZ16 | reverse complement strand
CCACATTCCTATTGGCCGGACCTTTCTCTTTATTCCTTTCACTTATTTTCTCAGCTATATGCTCTAGCAAATACCCTGGCTGACAACCTAAAGCGCTGCGTCATTTATCAATGACTTTTAACGAGACAAAGGCCCCAGCGTGAATATTGTTACACGACCTGCTCTTCTTACACTCAATAATGCTCTTTAAACCTCTTAATCCACCAATTTTTCTTCAATAAATACTCAGCTTTAATGGGCATTATTATGAATTGGTTATTCACTTCAATTGGTTCTTTCAATCCTGTATATACTAAATCGACATGTAACTTAAATGGTTTTATCTCTCTTCCGGCTTGATTTTCGAATTCTTTCACAGCCACCAGTTTATAAATGCCGGCCACATGTTTATCAGCATATCCTGTAGGTCTTCTTCTCTAATCATTGTAAAATCAGGGGGATCTAAAACTAAATATCTCTGGTTACTCCTTTTCAGAAGCCCATTTTTATAAATGCTTTGATTCCACAACTTTTTCCATTGCTCTTGAAGTTTTTGATTACTTCGCCCAACACTTGAAAATTGGCTAGAGGGCCAGGAGCTTTCTTCACGAACTCGAGAGACTTATAGCGCCAGCGACTGGGTTCGACGGACCAAAACCCACAGCGTAGATACTATGTTATAAGACATCAGAAGCTTCTACGAGACACATAAATCGTCGGCTATTTCAAGTATTGTCTTACTTTAGTTAAGGTCTGTTATCTAACGGTCTCCTAGATATTTTTCTACAGATTCAAGTAAAAAAAGACCACTCTCTTTAATAAATTGGGTGAGTAAGTGGATATGTCCGGAGCCATAAATCACAAGAATTCTATCTTGATGGGATGAAATTCGTGAAATATTAGAATAGATAATTAAATTTCGACGATACCAGTAATTACAGAGCCAATCAATTCCTATATTGTTTTTACCATCTCCAACTCGCGCAACAGTCATATACGTTTCATGGTCCCCTTGTATTGCACTAGGAGTATTACCTGTCATCAGAAGTTCCCTTACTGTTTTTTCTTTCATTGACTTTTGAAGAGCCTCTGCTTTTTCCTGGTTATTAGAATTTAACCGTTGATAGAGCTCAGGCATGTTTGATTGTGCATATTCATAAACATGTCCTAGTGCAACCCCTCCATACCATTCATTCCAATCGATAGGGTAAATTCTATCATGACCAAGATCAGCCGCAGTACGGAAACCTAATTGATGAATTTCATTTGCCCCGAGAGTAAATTCACCTGACAAATATGAGAGATACTGATTATTATATGCCTCATGTTCATCAGCGAGAGCTTCAATTGCGATTTTCGTTGGATTAAATCGTTTAAGTCTATCGACAACCTCATAAATCTCCTTTTGTCTTTTTAGTGCCAAGACGTCATCAGACTTAACATTGTGCATATCTAGTCCAGGATTGCCCATATGATATGTACCTAGTAACAAAATGGTGCATTTGTTAGCGGAATCCATAAAGAACCTCCATTATTTTAGACTTTATTTATTTTGACCCAAATAATTTCCCTCCATCGTAATAAAGTTCAACATCATATGAAAGATCATCATCTACGATCCCTTGTGCACTGTAGTCGGAGAAAAGTATAATAAGAAATGGTTACTAACACAATGATGATGACTATGATATAATTGGTTCTTTTTGTAATTTTCATTCTGCTGAATATGCTTTTCCGAGATCCCCCATGCAGACCACCAGGCACCAGCCCCGGAGCGATTGCCTTTATTCATATTTATTATTTAATTTGTCTATTAGATTAGTTACTTCCCTTGGTGTTTTAAGTATTATTATATTTTTTTCTTTTTCATATTTTTTTAACTTTTCGAGTATTCCTGGTCTTTTATATTTTCTAAAATTCCATACCCACTTCATGAATTCCCAATCTAATTGCTCAGGACATCCCTCATTCAGATCTGGTCTTGTTCTTCCATGGTATATAATTCTTCGTTTAATGACTCTATACGTAGTTATCCACGGAGGTAAATCAAAGAAAATTATTGTATCTGCTCTAGAAATTCTAATATCTATTGTTCGATTATAATTTCCATCAATAATCCATTCATCATTTTGTATAAGCTCTCTTTGAAATTCATCCCATTCGTGATTAGGGGTTGCAACCCATCCAGGTTTCCAATAATACGCATCTAAATGATACAATGGTAAGCCTAAGACTTCAGAGAGTTTACTTGAGAATGTAGATTTCCCTGATCCTCCAGATCCAATTATCATGATTCTTTTCATTTTGTTCTCCTGGTTATTAAAATAATTTCCACTAACGCTCTTGTAACTGCGAACCTTCACCAACTTAAGTCCGGAGGACTGCTGTTACGGTTAGTCGGCGAATGGTGGTCTTCCGCTTCTATGAAATTCATCGTACCGCAATGGGCGTACGCCCGAAGAGTAGATACGTGGTTACCGGATGGCAGGACACCCTTAATTACTTTCAGGATATCTATATCCATCTGAATATTCTTCCACTAGTTACTTTTATCCTGTTCCTATTTGCCCATTGCTTTAATTCTTCAATATTTATTTCCTCGTTATTCTTAAATCTAAAATGAAAATCCATTGAAACTAATTTTCTTCCGTATAACTTGATACCGATACTCTGTACAAAATAACCTTCTATTATAATCTTTTCGATTTGTTGTACTGATACTTTAGCTTGATTAAGCCTAATTGTATTTTCTGTAATTTCCAGCTCACTATTTTTTCTTAATATCCTCTTCAATAGCATTACTACTCGGACTATGTTACCTAATAATAATATAACCACACAAATAACAGATAATAAATTATCTATTCGAAGCACTTGTATTAGTATTGAAGTAATTAAAATAGAAATAATCACTTGGACATACTCTGATCTAGGATACTTAATTTCATACTTCTTATACATATTCTGGTTTATTTCCTTTCTCACAGGTTTCAGTTGACGTTCTCGTGTTCAGGATGCGTTAATATATTGTTATCTGATGCTAGCGCTTGAGACCAACTGAAGATAAATACGCCGTCCTTTTTCTAAATAAGAAGCGACCCGATAAAAGGTTCCTTCAAGGTCAGTTGTCCAGCCTATGTGGTAAATCGAATAAACAGAGTCAAAATAATCTACGGGTATGTCACATTCTTCTTAAGTAGGAGAACAGATCAATTTTTCCTAAAGACCGCACGCCTTCAAATGTTGCCTTTTCTAATTGTTATTCTGATATATTTATACCCCATAAAAGGAGCGTAGCGGCTGGATCCGACAGACTTAGCCTCTCAAGGTTGTTCGCTTGAGTCCCCCCTTTGCTTAATCCCCCTTGCAAACCAAGGTCAAAGCCAGAGAGTAGATACTAGGTTAGGTGAGGTATCTGCCCTCTACGACTACACTTTCCTAATCATAATCCCTTCTTCAAAATCCTCTATATCATTAATGTTTATCCAAGTCTCTTCTGATTCTCTTAATCTATGAAACCGTAAAATTGTGTCATCATCATGATAAGTTAAGATAAGTATAAATTCATAATCTGGAAAATCAATTTTCAGTTTAAGAGACCATATTTCTAATAGCTTCTTTGCAAACCTCAACCCTTCTAAAGGATGTTTTTTAAAGGTTTTTGATATATCTATCATATGAACATGGTTTTCACTTGCTTCAAATCCAGTTCGATCTCCAAACTGATGAATAATATGTCTAATATTAATTTTTATATTATCTTCAGTGTATTTCTTCATTAAAATGCAACCTTCTACTTCCACCAAGTCTGGCCACGCTACATCAATTAGTTCTGATTTATCATGATATTTAGGACTATGCTCTTTGTTAAGAATTTCATTGATTTTTTTGTTTGATATTTCCATCGTATCCGTCCTTAAAAATTTATTACTGCTGATATTTCATCTAACATTCTTGTGTTCCTGACGTCGGTTCACCTTAGTTAGCTTTTATCTTAGGGGAATCGATGTGTTTACACTGTTATCATTCTTTTTGAATAATGATGTAATAATAATTTCTGCACATTCTTCTGGTGTATTCAAACTCGTGTCCACTGAGCAGCTATAACGAATGTTTTGCGACATTATTTTATTTTGCTCATCTGATTGTTCTTCTCTTCTATCACCACGCTCTATATTTCGCTTACGACAAAGATCTAGAGGACAGTACACCTCGACTATCTCCAAAGGATACCCATTAAAAATCTCTTTGACTTTTTCATAATGTGGCTTTAACTCAGGCCTTTCAACAAGTATCCCATCGATTATTACATGCTTGCCACTATCCGAAAATAACTTTGCTGTATGGTACATTACAATTATTACTTCACTTAAATACTTCCAGTAATCTGTCTGTAGATGTTTATCACCAATCGTATTTTCAAAAAGATCATTGGCAACTACATAAAAAAATGGATTCGAGTAAGATTGCATAGCTTCTACTATTGAAGTTTTACCTGAACTTGTAACGCCATTCAAATATATAATTCTCCCTTTATCCAAATTTCTCAACCTCCTCTGCATGGGTTTAATGTACATATACTCTTTTTTGTTGTATTCGTAAACCTTTACTGTCCCAGAAGCTCACACATTCGTTGCTTTAGTTTCATACTGTCATCAGCCTTTATATATTTTTTCTTCGGTCTGTCGTCTAACGTTCTCGCATGTACGACGTGACCCGGCCATAGATATCTTAGGCCGGGTCGTGTGTTGTCAGAATATTCTTCCTCGTAAGATAGGCTTGTTCATTGTTAGGTTAATCGGTGCTTTTTTCGCGTAGCCCGCAAACATATCGTTAACAACTCTCCGTTATAATAAATATAAAAATCATAGGGGGGATCCTATGTTTAACATATTGGTCACCGAAGATAACAGAGAGTTGAATCACGCCATCTGCTCTTATTTAAATCAAAACGGTTATCAGGCTGTTGGGTGCCTGAACGCAAATGAAGCCTACGACACCATGTATGGCAATCTGTTCGATCTGATCGTCTCCGACATCATGATGCCCGAGGTCGACGGCTTTGAATTTGCCGAAACGATCCGGGGGCTGAATCAAGAGATCCCGATCCTTTTTATAACGGCGCGAGATGATTTCGCCTCCAAACAACGGGGATTTCGCGCGGGAATCGACGACTACATGGTAAAACCGATCGATTTGGATGAATTGCTACTGCGCATTGGCGCTTTGCTGCGCAGAGCGAAGATCGCTTCCAGCAAACGGATCGAAATCGGAAATCTGATCCTCGATGCCGAAGAGCATACGGCCTATTTAAAGGAAGAGGAGATTCCCTTGACCGTTCGGGAGTTCAACCTGTTGTATAAGCTGCTGGCTTATCCGAAGAAAACCTTTACCCGTCTCCAGTTAATGGACGAGTTCTGGGATTCCGAGACCTCCTCCAGCCCCAGAACCGTGGATGTGTATATGACAAAATTGCGGGACAAGTTTTCCGAATGCAGCGAGTTCGAAATCGTCACCGTGCATGGATTGGGATACAAGGCGGTGTTGAAGTGAAAGGGAAGGAAATGAACAAACTAACGACCCGCAGTCTGTTTTCCTGGTGGAATTATCTGATCTTTTTCCTGGTGATTTCCTTTGTGGTCAGTTGCAGTTTCCTGCTGTTTTTTGCCGGAATGGATATTTCGGAGGCGGAAGTCCGGCTAAACGCGCTAAGGACCTTCGGGAATGTGATTTTCCTGAGCTTGCTTTTTGGCTTGCTTGACGGGATTCGCCGAAAATATACCGTAGAGCTTCCCGTCAAACGTATTCTGGAAGCCACGCGCCGCATCACGCAGGGCGATTTCAAAGCGCGAATCCAGACGATTCATGGACCGGGCAGCAGAAATGAATTCGATATGATCATCGAAAATTTAAATCGGATGGCGAAAGAACTCTCCGGGATCGAGACATTGCGTACAGACTTCATCGCGAATATCTCCCACGAACTGAAGACGCCGCTGGCGGTAATCCAAAATTATTCAACTCTGCTTCAAGCCCCCGCATTGTCAGAAGCGAAAAGAATTGAGTACGCCAAGACGCTCACCTCGGCTTCCCGCCGGCTGTCGGATTTGATCACCAACATTTTGAAGTTGAACAAGCTGGAGAATCAAGAGATTTTCCCGGAGGTCCAAAAATTCAATCTCGGCGAGCAGCTTTCCGAATGCCTGTTGGGGTTTGAAAACATCTGGGAAGAGAAAGAGCTGGAAATCGATACCGACCTTGAAGAAGATATCATGATCGAAGCGGATGCCGAGCTTTTGTCGCTGGTATGGAACAACCTTTTTTCCAATGCCCTGAAATTTACCGAACCGCATGGTAAAATTACCGTCCGTTTGACGGCGGATGAGGATGGGGTTGTGGTTAAGGTCTCGGATACAGGCTGCGGGATGAGCCCGGAGGTAGGAAAGCATATCTTTGAGAAATTCTATCAAGGCGATACATCGCATACGACGCAGGGCAACGGCCTTGGGCTTGCGCTGGTCAAGCGGGTGATTGATATTGTCGGCGGTGAGATTAGGGTGGAGAGCGAAGCGGGAAAAGGAAGCACATTTCTTGTGAAGCTAAGGAGAATCGGTGATGAAACGAATTAAAGACAACTTGTCCCGATGGACTCGACCCGGTAAGGTGTGGTCGATGATCCTCGTGATATTGGCGATCGGACTGACCGTTTTCACCCTTTCATGGGAGCAGAATGATCCTGCCTTGACTTACATTTCCTACGGAATTTCCGCTTACGCTCTGACCGTCCTTATCGTGGCTGCCACAGACGGAGGACGAAAGATGAGCTTCATCATCCGCCAAAATCCGCTGATCTCACGCTACTTGAACGACGCCAGACTTCGGGCGAGAATCTCCCTGTATCAAGGGCTGTTCATCAATTCGCTGTTTGCCGTTTTCCATGTTCTGGCGAGCTGGATTTATACCTCTCTCTGGTTTGCCGCCGTGGCGAGCTACCATATTATCTTGAGTGTCATGCGCTTCCTACTGCTGCGCAGCGAACAGATGAGGTCAAGGCTGGAAACGGATGAGGAGAAAATAGCGCACGAGCTGCGACGGTATCGGCTGACAGGCCGGTTGCTGTTTGCCCTGAATATCGCCATGGTCGGTATGATGGTTCAGATGATCGAGAAAAACAAGGGAATTCATTCCCTGGGCCTGGCTATCTACGCCTTTGCCTTGTATACCTTTTACAATTTAACCGTGGCCATCATCAATATGGTAAAATTCCGCAAAATGGATCGCCCTATTTTGTCCGCAGCCAAAATGCTAAGCGTTGCGGGGGCATTGATGTCCATTCTGGCTCTGCAGTCGGCCATGGTGTCCCAGTTCAGCGAGGACCCTTTGTTGCGCCGATACATGAATAGCATAACCGGCACAGGCGTCAGCCTAATGGTAATCGCTATGGCGGTATTTATGGTGATTCGCGCCAATCAGGCGTTAAAGAAGCTTCATTTTAATCATTCTGAAACAAAACGTCATCATTACGATAACGACTGATTTCTATAATAAATTCACACTCCTAAAGGAGGCCTTAGACATGAAAGATAATAACAAAACCTTCACCTACATGTATTCCGCAAAACAACAGGAGGAAGTCAAAAGCATCCTCCAGAAGTATATCCCCAAAGAAGAAGACAAAATGGAACAGTTGCGCAGGCTGGATCAAAGCGCCGAATCGCGCGGAACCTTTATTTCGATTCTGGTCGGTACGGTCGGCGCGCTGCTTCTTGGCCTTGGAATGAGCTGTACGATGGTTTGGGAAGACACGCTGATGCTCCCGGGCATCGTATTTGGGGTTATGGGTATCGTGGGAATAGCGCTGGCCTATCCGTTGTTCATTTCCATCACGAAAAAACAACGCGAGAAGCTGGCACCGGAGATTATGCGGCTTAGCCAAGAGCTGATGGGTGAAAATTGAGGAGACGGCGTTTCCGTGTTTTTCATGGAGACGCCGTCTTTTTATCGGTAAGTATAAAAGCTTCTAACGATGATATCTTGATTGTAGTTGCCGAAGCCTTTGCCATAGAGAGTAAGGCCTCCTCGCCCCCGTCCCGTATCTTCCGCGGCAATTCGAAATGTCCAATTCATCGCGTTTGTCTCAATATCACAGAGACCGATGTCGGAAATTCTCTGCCCATCGATATAGGTGCCTGTCTCCTTGATTCGAAGCACCTTCAATAAACCGTATTGATTCACGTCCGAATGCCACCATTCCGGCGTCAATCGTCCCCGCGTCTTCCCGAAGTCACCCGGGCTCCTCCATACCCCTAAAGGCTTCTCATTGAGAAAAAAGCAAATGTCTGAAGGCCAATTCTCATTCACGCGCGGCGCTTCTGAACCGATCTCCAGCGATATTTCAATCTCATATAGCCGCTGATCCTTATGCAAATAATTCGGAATTTTATATTCCACCCAGCCTTTGGCGGTCCACAAAATGCCCGCGTTCACTCTCTCCGGCTCGATGAAACAGGCCGGATTATCATATTGGCCGATAAGCTTCTCCGTGGTCGCGATGCCGCAGGTCGGCCAGACTTCGTAATCCGTATAATGTCCGATGGGCAGGGATAACTCGTGGAAGCTTAGGGATGCAGGAGCATCTGGAGATAGCTTAATTTGCAGAAACTCCAACTTCACAAAACAAACCTTGTATGTTCCTCCGTCTATTCTCTTCATTTTACTGCCGACAATGCCGGCCTCTTCAAGTTTACGAATATGCCCGCTGACGACCGCGTTACTCAGGAACAACTCCGCTGCCAGCTCTTTCACATGTCTCTCTTTCTCAAACAATTTTTCGATGATTTTTAATCGCACTTCGCTGGCTAACGCTTCATACACGCGAAGCGAATCCAAATCAGTGGAAATCAACACACCATCACCTCATTAAGAATTTTGTTTTATACGAATCCTGTAACTTATAGTTGTCAGGGTAATTCCATTATGTTACGAATATAATAGGATTTCAACGTATTTTTGATTTCGCTTATAACTTAATTCTAAAGGAGACTATTCTATGACAATCCGCTCCAACATGCTTATCGACAAGCATTATGCAGTTTCCGCTGTGGACCCCCGGATATACGGCTCTTTTATCGAACATTTGGGACGAGCCGTTTACGGCGGGATTTACGAACCTGGACATCCGACCGCCGAAGCCGACGGATTTCGGAGAGATGCGCTTGAAGCGATTAAGGCGCTCAAGGTCCCGATTGTCCGATACCCTGGCGGTAATTTCGTATCCGGATACAACTGGGAAGACGGTGTTGGTCCAAAGTCGGAGCGAAAGCGTAAGCTGGAGCTTGCCTGGTGGACAACAGAGACGAATGAGGTAGGAACGAACGATTTTGCGGAATGGGCCAAACTTGCCGGAACGGAAGTAATGATGGCCGTCAATCTCGGGACAAGGGGGGTGGATGATGCAAGAAATTTCGTAGAATACTGCAACCATCCTTCCGGTTCCTACTGGAGCGACCTGCGTATCTCCCATGGCTACCGCAAGCCCCACCGCTTCAAAACGTGGTGTCTCGGAAACGAAATGGACGGACCTTGGCAAATCGGAGCCAAGACGGCGGTAGAGTACGGACGGCTTGCTAACGAAGCGGCCAAAGTCATGCGCTGGGTAGACCCTTCCATCGAACTGGTCGCTTGCGGGAGTTCATCCCGGGGAATATCAACCTTTGCAGAGTGGGAAGCGACGGTCTTGGACCTCGCCTACGAGCAAGTTGATTACCTGTCGCTGCACGCTTATTACAACAATAACGAGGGAGATACGGGCAACTTCCTTGCAAGCTCGCTGGATCTTGACCAATTCATCGCCAGCGTGACTTCGATCTGCGACTATGTTCAAGCTAAAAAACGAAGCAAGAAGAAAATCATGCTCTCACTGGACGAATGGAACGTATGGCACACCATAGGCTCCAGCCGCGCCTCTGAGCGCTGGCAAGTTGCTCCTCCCGAGTTCGAGGACGTGTACACCTTTGAAGACGCGCTGGCCGTCGGCTGTTATCTGATTACGATGCTTAAGCATTCCGACCGTGTGAAGATGGCTTGCCTAGCTCAACTGATCAATACAATTGCTCCGATCATGACGGAGACAGGCGGATCACTCTGGCTACAGACAACTTACTATCCTTTCCTCCATGCTTCCAATTTCGGTAGAGGTACGGTTCTGCAGTCCATCGTTGATTCTCCCAAATACGATACTAAGGATTTTACGGATGTTCCCTATCTTGAATCGGTTAGCGTCTTCGATGAAGAACAGGGCGTTCTGACGATCTTTGCGGTAAATCGGCATCTTGAGGAACCCATGGAACTCAATGTCGACGTCCGCAGCTTTGAGGAGGTTCGTTTAATCGAACATATCGTTCTGGAGAGCGACGACTTGAAGGCGGTCAATACCAAGACCGAGCCGAACCGGGTCGCGCCTCGGTCCGGAGGCCAATCCAAGGTCGATAAAGGACGAGTGCATTCCGTGCTAAGCCGAGCTTCCTGGAACGTCATTCGCTTGGAGACAACAAGAATTTAATGAGACAAGGGTATGAGGCAAGTTACATCTAAGCTATGCCATAAGAACATAAGCCACTCAATTCCGATTCGGTATTGGTGGCTTATGTTTTTACGCAGCAACTCAATTTAGTTTACAATCTGCCATCTTTGGTTGGCGCTGCCGCCTCCACTCCATTGGCCCAGATCATCGCCGTTGGTTGTGCGGCCAATCCCGTCCAAATATAACGCCGTTTCGCGATTTTGCAGCCGTACGGTGTTGCCGTCGATCGAAACCGCCCATTGCTGTCTATTGCTGTTGCTGCCGCTCCATTGTCCGGCAGCGGAGCCGTTCGCCGTACGGCCCATCCCATCCAGGTATAGTCCGGTTGCGACATTCTTAAATCGCACATAGCTCCCGCTAATTTCCTCAATCCACCGCTGATTATTGCTGGTGCTGGAGCTCCATTGCGCGGCAGCGGAGCCGCTCTCCGTGCGGCCCATCCCATCGATATACAAGCCGGTGGCGGCGTTCTTGAATCTGATCGAAGCCGTCCCCGAAGCTCCTCCAGTAGTTGCAGCTACGGCGGAGGATTTCGATCCTCCGGCTACTTCTACCTGATAATAGTAGGTCGTATCAGGGGTTAAGTTGGTATCACGATATAATGTCGCTGCAGTGGGGGCGCTGCTGATTTTAACAAAATTCCCATTCGAATCTGTGGACCGGTAGATATTATACCCCAACGCCTTCGGCACACCTGTCCAGCTTAAGTAGATCGTATTCGCACCCGCCGCCGTTGCCGTCAATCCTGTTATCGATCCTAACGTGATCTTGTTGCCCAGGCCGACCGTCTTGGCCGCATCGGGCGTGTACAGCAACGTGAAAAGCGGGTAATCCTTAAACGCCACCTCCGGCATTCTCGTTTCATAGGCATAAGCCAAATATTTGTACTTCTCCCCGGTCATATCCCGATTTTCAATATATTTGTAATAATTATACAAAACACTGTGGAAAGGATCGATTCTGCCTCTTCCGTCCGGGTTAATCGTATCAAAATATACAATCGAACTGCTTTGGTTTGCCCGAGCGGGAGTCCATAATACATCATAACCCAAGTGATATTTAAGCAGATAAGTGGTTCCTGCAAGCAGCCGGTCGTCCAGGAAGTTGAACACATTGACCGCATTGGAGGCTGTAGACCTCGCTCCGGTGACCGGGTCAACCTTGGTGCCTTGGGCGTAGATGGTCTGCGCCAATGTTGACAATCCGGCGATATTCGCGTAAGAATGTCCTGCATCGCGCCCCATTTCGATGGCCTGCACATGGTAGTCCGCCGGGGCTAACGGCGCTCCCGTTCGCTCATTTGCCGTCATCCACCGCATCTGATGCTTAATGGAACCGTTTCTCCCCCCTTGATCGCCTGCGGCATTTACTGTCGCGGCTTCTACCGCCTCATCGTAAAGCTGAAGATCATTGGTGAAGATCGCTCTACCCATTGTTCCCATCACCGTAAACTGGTGCTGATTCATAAAGAAGGTATGCGCGTTATAAGTAACGGAAACGATGTCCATGAGGTGAGTAAGATTCGCCGTATCCGCATTCGTCCATTTCAGACTTGCCGTAGGCGTATCGGAATAACGCAAGATTTCGGCTGCTGCCGAGAGAAGATAACTCATTGTTGCAAAACGGAAGTTCGTATGGGTAACGCAATCCTCTGCGGAAGAATAACTTCTGATGATTTTCATGGCATTGGCGCGATACGTTTCATCGCCGGTAATATACCACATAATCGCCTGCATAAAAGCGGTCTCAGAGTCGGTATTGGCCCGCATTCCTACATATTCGGCGGGATTATTGTAATAAACTCCCGTCTCAGGGTTTGTAAACCCCCAAGGTCCTTGAAAGTGCTTGAACATATAATTATCTTCATAATAGATTCTTGGCGATTTACTGGATTGCGAGTCGGCGGCAAAAGCTTGAAACGCCGCATTCCAAGGCTCATCCCCCGCTCTTACGTGATCGCGCATGTTGTCTAAGTCCATCTGTCTCACTGCAATGCCCGGATGATGAATGACGCCCGAGACCGTATTCCCCGATGAATGGGTATAGGAAACATTTGTATCCACATTTTGCACCTGTGGCTTGTAAGAAGTAATCAGCGGTGAAACTGCCGCTTCCGCTGTCTCGTTGCTTACAAGCGCGGCAAAGCTAGCCAAGACCAATGCAAAGCACAGCATTTTTGAGAGAACCTTGGGAAAACGACTTCTCAATTTTAAAAATACCATCCTATTCGCCTCCTTTACCGTCTTTGATATTCCGGTGCCTAGCCCCCAATACCACATCCTTATTGCTGCTTGAGGATAATCGTAATCGTCTCGCTGGACGTCTCCCCTGCGGCATTGACCAGTTCGGCTCGATACTCGTATACGCCCGGCTCCCTGCCGAAAATATTCGTTACCGCTTTCTGGGCGTTCGGCGTAGCTTCGCTCAGCGTCTGCGTATCGATCAACTCACCGTTCTCGTACAGGCAGTATTCGGTGCCGTTCGTTCCCCACCACATGTTCATGGCAACATCGTAATTCCCGTCTCCGTCCCAGTTGTTATGGGACAATACCGGTTTGCCTGGAGCCGCGTCGGTGACGTTGACAACAAGAGGGTCGCAAGCCGTTGCGCCAAATACGTTCATCAGTTCGCATGTGTACGTGTACGAACCGTTCGGCTTGCCCTCAACATCCGTCTTCACGGTTTGCTCTTGAGGCGAGTTGTCCGTCAGCATCTGCGTACGAATAAGATTGCCGTTCTCGTACAGCCTGAATTCGGTGCCGTTATTCCCCCACCACAGGTTCATCGTGACGGTATAGCTGCCGTCCTTCAGGCCTGCGTCATGTCCGTTATCGTCGGATAGAACCGGTTTCCCCGGAACTCCGTCGGCAAGCGGCGTTTCGTCTGCATCATAATCCAGATCGCCGTGGAATCTTACTTCGGACATGTTTCCGAACCAGGCGTTCCCATTCATAATGCGGATATACCGATAGGCGGTATCGTCATTAATGATTAAGCTCTGCCAGTCCTTCGTAGATGCCGCTAACGGTGAGATCGTCGTCCAGTTCGAATGGTCATTGGAGCCCTGAATGACTGTGCCTTTGATCCTGGTGTAGTATCCATCTTGCCTTGCCAGCAGTTCCACAACCTTTAATTTCACTTTAGCTTCTCGAAAGTCAAATTGAACCCATGCTCCGGCACCGCTTCCGTTCAGACGGTAATCAGTCGCCGTATTCGGATTTCCATCGAACAAATGATTTGCCATTGCAATCGCATCAGCCGGCGATCTGCCATAGGAATCCGTCACATCCGCAATGGATGTCACGCCGCCTATCAATTCCGATTCATCGGCCAAGGTTAAGGAAGATCCATCTGTAGTTGATGTTTTTGCCGGCGTATCCAATCCTTCGGACGTTTGGTAATGGATGCTGAAATCTACGGGTCCCGGCGTTGCATGGACACCCATGACCGCTTCCGCCGTCCAGTTGATATTGTCATCCGACGAGACCGTCGCAACTTGGCCTTGAATCTTCACGTCGACCATCTGGATCGGTTCCATCGCAGTGAAGGCCAGTTTCACCGTATCCCCGGTTTTAATTCGGTTGACTATGCCTTGATCCGAGCTGATGGTCACCGAACTGAGCTTCTTCAACACTTTGGACGTTCCGTGGAATCTCACTTCGGACATGTTTCCGAACCAGGCGTTCCCATTGATAATGCGAATATACCGGTAAGGCGTATTGTCGCTAACCGACAAGATCTGCCAATCCCGCGTAGGGATCGCTCCCGTGGATAGGGTCGTCCATGTCGCATTGTCGTTGGAGCCCTGAATAACCGTGCCGTTAATTCTGCCATAGTACCCGTCTTGCCTTGCCAGCAGCTCCACATAGGACAATTGCACAGATCCGCCTTCACCGAAGTCAAATTGTACCCATGCTCCGGCACCGCTTCCGTTCAAGCGGTAATCGGTCGCCGTATTCGGATTTCCATCGAACAAATGATTCGCCATTGCCATCGCGTCAGCCGGCGATCTGCCGTAGGAATCGCTCACTTCAGCAATGGACGTCACATCGTTGATCACGTCCGATTCATCCACCAGTATCAAGCGTGAGCCGTCGGTTACAAACAAGGTTTCCGGGGCATCGATGCCTTCCGTCGTTCGATAGTTGAGTTTAAACAACACCGTGCCGGGCTCCGCATCCGGTCCCATGACCGCCTCGGCCGTCCAATTCAGGCCATCCGCCGAATGGACGTTCGCATCTATCCCTTGAAGTGTAACCTTCACATTCTGAATAGCTTCCGTCGATTGGAAAGACAATTTCACCGTGTCTCCCCTGACAATCCGCCCACCAAAAGCCTGATCCGAACCGATGGAGACCGATGAGATCTTGTTGATGACCTCGTGTCGCTTACCGAAAATCCGAAACTCGGACAATTCTGGAAAGGGAGCATCGTACGGTTGTTGAATCATTTGGATTTTCAGAAAACGGAATTGCGCATTCTGGAGCTCTGGCGACACCGTCAATGTTTGCATAGCTGGTGTCACGACGGTCTCCCCCGGCGTCAATCGCGTCCAGTTTTCATTGTCATTGGACCCGTACATCGTCATGCCGCCGCCGCGTTCAGGAAAGCCTGCCCGTGCCTGAATCCCGAAGCTACTGGCCGAAACCCGGAAATCAGGCCCCATGTCCATATGAATGCCCATATTAATCGTTGTATTCCCAAACGTACTCGGGACACCATCCAAAAAAACCGTCGGATTAAAGCCGGAAGACAAGAACATATTCATATAATTGATGCTGCCGTCGGTATGCAACGGCGTTGTTAACTGGAGTCCTTGCACCGCATCACGCAGGGTCGCCACCTTCTCATAGAAGTCGGCGTCCGTTGCCGTGTCTATGACGCTCATCGTATCCTCGTATACTTGTTTATACGTATCGAACGTTGCCCAAATATAATCCGTATCGTCGTCATAAGGTGCAATGATCACATTCACGACAGACTGACGATCCTCAGAGACAGTCACTGTAACATCCTTGACAGATATCGTTGTGCCATCGGAGGCTTCCACGACGAAAGCATAAGTTCCGGCTTGTGCAGGCTTCCAATCAAATGCACCGGTGCCGGTATCAAACACAGCGCCTTCAGGGGCATCCGCAATCCGATAGGTCACAACCTCGGACGGATCCGCATCCGTTGCCGAGAAATCATAGTGAAGCGTCGCCTCTGCCCCTTCATAGCCAAATAAATTCAGAGCGGTATCTCCCGCTTGAAACATCGGCGGCGTCAGCTCATTGGCTGCATTAACGTTGAGATGGTCGATGTCGACCGTCGTTCCGTTGCCTATTATCGTGAAATAATTCATAGTCCGGAGCCCCTGGTCTTTCGGGAGATTATAGTAGATATATCTCCATTGCCCCTCCGTATCCGGCAACGTGATTGCTTCGCCGAAGGCTTCCAGCTTCGCCTCTCCATTGGTTCGAATCTTGTATCCGATCGATCTCGTATCGCTGTCGGATTGAACCAAAGCAATTTTGCTGCCGGATTCCGTGGCCATGATGCGGACGAAGGAAACATCGTCCTCTTGCATGACAGTCGAGTTGCCATCCAAGCTGGTGAACCGATCCTCGATCTCCTTCCAATTCGGGTTCGGGTCAACCTTCGGGAGAGTTGTTGCTCCCTCAACCTCAGCTTCCTTGGGGATATACAGCCAATATTCCCCTCCGGAATCGCGGGATGCCCAATGGTAATTCGTCCTCTTCTTAAACATCTCGGTGAAGTACGGAGCAACTTGCTCCATGTCCAGGCCTTGCTCATATTTGTAGTAATAGTAGAGATCATAGGCATTGCCGCCAATTCTACCATGATATTCGGTACTCAATACTTGGTAAATGACCGGATTGCCATCCTCCCGCATACGCGCCTCTGTCGGGATCCAAGGCGTATCATAGCCGTTCATATACCGGGCAAAATAGTCGGCGCCTGCCAGAATACGTTTGTCCAGAAAATCATATGTGGTAACGGCATCCTCCGCTGTAGAAACCGTGCCGTCTACCGGGTCTACCTTGGTTCCCTGGGCCTGCAACAGACGCGATATAATGGAGACATTGATGACGTCCCCGGTGCTGTGGGCCTGGTCTCTGCCCATCTCCACAATCTGCACCTGCGGAACCTCCACCTTCTCTCCCGTCACTGCATTCGTATCGACCAAACGAAACAATCTTTGGATGGAACCGTTTATGTGCTGATCCTCAGCCGTCTTGTTCACCGTAAACCACTCGACTGCCTCACGATATCGCTCGATATTGCCGGTGAAGATATATCCGGATATGGATCCGATCAGCGGATACAGATGCTGGTTCATAAAACGGCTGTTCGTATGATTAAAGGTATCGGTGACCGGAACGATCACATTATTCGTGAAATTGGCCGTATCTTGGTCTGTCCATTCCAGTTCCGGCGTCTGCGTGCTGGTATACCTCATAATCTCTGCGGCGGAAACCATACGGTAGAGAGGAATACCCGTATGAATATGCGAATCGACGAAGTACGCATAATTCGCTGGGTCCATCTGCTCCCAGTTGCGGATAATGTGCATCGTGTTGGCCCGATAGACCTCATCGCCCGTAATTACATACATAAGAGCCTGTGTATAAGCGGTTAGACCGTCCCATACGAATTTTTCATTAAAGCCCTGGTTGCAAAAACAGCCGTCTGAATATCTGGATGTTATCGTCCGGGTCGCAAGCGGAGTTCCCCATGGATCAGTCGACGCGACCAACTGGTCGAAATAGGTTTTCCAAGGTTCTTTTTGCGCCCGGACCTGCGTTTGCAAATTCACGAGTATTTCCTTGGTCAGTCCGATACCCGGATGTTTGAATCCGCTTTCATCAATGACCTCGTGAATTGTAGGCAAATATTCTGTTATGAGTGAATTCGGGGGTGTTTCCGCCGCCGCAGTTCCTGCTGTCAAGGGCAGGAACATGGCGGTCATGCTGACGAAAATGAGTAACGTTAGACACTTTTTCAACACTTCACCTGATCTTCTGTTGCCCTTCACGCTGCACGCCTCCATTTCGATTATCATACGCTTTGAATTACGTAAACTTGATGTCATGTGCGAACTCGCCAATCCGAATATTTCCGGAAGCCGGACTCAGGATATGCCGATGATTGATTCGCAAATTTCGGAACTTCACCCCCTTTACGTATCTGGACTCATCGAAGCCTGCAATACAGGACGGGTTATCGCAAGTTCCGTTGAAAGTGATCTCGTCGAAATAAATATTTTCTATCCGGAAGCCGGGACATGGATTATATTTGGGATTAAAGAGCACGCGGATGTCGATCAGTTGCCCGAGCTCGAACGGTTCGATCCGGATATTCCGATAGGTCACATTCCGAACGGTATTGTTGTCGCCACAATTAATCGACATACAGCCCCAGTAGTAAGGCTGCGGCTCATGATGCTCCAGCACATCGATATTTTCGAAGAGGATGTTTTCGACGATGTCCCCTTTTTCGTGATTGCCGTGTCCGCCGACATTCATCGGATGGGCTACGTCCGCCCATAAGACGGAATTACGGATGATGATATCCCTTGTGTCCCCTTGATAGTTCCAGCGGCTGCCATAGATTGCGATGCAATCGTCGGACGTCCGCAGAAACACATCGTCAATGTCCACATGAGCACTTGCCATCATATCGATGCCGTCCGACCACCCGCGGGTACTGAACGATTTAATGTTGCGGATCGCGATATGCCTGGAACTCCCGATCAGAACGGTATAATGAGGCGGATCGATGACAATGATTCCTTCAACGGTTACATGCTCGGAGAATGTGATTTCAACAGCACGGTAATATGTCGTCTTCTCGAAGTCGGACATATAGACGATCCCGCGGCCTCTGATCGTCACATCCCTTACATGATCGCAGATGAACGCCCCATAGACGACCGCTCCTCCGGCGACGTAGACCGTCATTCCGGAAGGCAAGCGGAATTGCGGCTGGTCCAGAACATGTATGCCGGCATCGAAGTAGATGACCGATACTTCCGGCGTGATCAGACGTTGAAGGTCTTCGGTCTGATGTTTGCCCGGAGCAATGACCAGGACGCCAGGATCGTCCTGCATCGGCGAACCATCTTCGACCGGATTAGCGAAAATATGCAGATTGTGAAAGCGTTCCCCATTCACTTCAAGCGATAATTTGCGAGGTCCGTCCATCGTAAATGTAACCCGGTTTTCGTTAATAACGCTGTCAATCCCCCATGCAACGGGTCGGATCGCCGCGTCGCGAATTTCTCCTTCATTCTTGATCACTTCGACTTCAACCTCCCCGTCGCAATCGAAATAGACCATAGAGGCGTTCCGCACATCATGCATATCCACCTTAACGTTATAGCTGAACAGCTGCCGCCATTCCCCTTGTCCCTGCCGGACGCGCACCGTAAAATCCGAGTTTCCTACCGCTCCCGCGGGGGCGACGTAGGTGATTAATCGATTCGACTCATATGTCATGAATGTCTCATCCTTTTCTTAATCTAATTTTGAGCGCTGCGCTCCTTGTATACCTGATTGACTTCGTCCGTTAGAGCTTGGCCGCCTGATTTCAGCCATTGCGCCTTGAATGTGTCAAAATCGGAATCCGTATTCTCTTCGCCGATGATCGCTTTGATCAGATAAGTGTCCTGCATGCTCTGAAGATGCGGCCAATATTGCGTTTTGGATTCCAGAACGGCTGCTTGCAAAACGTCTCTCAACGGGATATACCCTCGGTTGATCTTCTCCTCTAATTCCAACGCATCTTGCTTGGTGCTGTATTTGGCGGTAAACTCCTGATTTACCCAGGCGAGCGGATTGTAGAAGCTGCCCGCACCTGTTTTGTTCGTTTCCGCTTCCGTACCCGTCCGTGCGACGGCTTTTCCGTCTACCATATCGTAGTTAACGCCCTCTACCCCCTGTGTGGTCAGCAGCCACCCTTCCGGGTCGGTCGACACCCACTCGAGAATTTGCTGTATCTTCTGCCGTTTTTTGCCGTCCTCCTCCAGATGGACGCCCAGCATAAGTGGGGCTTGACGAGAACCGTAAGAGAATGCGTACGGTTTGCCCGCCGGTCCGATAAGCGGCGTTCCGGCAACGACCTGAATCCCTTTTTCCAGCGCGGGTCTTGTAATATACCCAGATTCCTTGTAGTAGCCGCTCCATCCCATGTTATCCACGTAGCCGATCTTCCGGTTCACGAACTTTTCGTTAATCTGCAGATTATCCGCTGTAATGAATTCTGGATCGATCAATCCCTCCTTGTACCACTGATTTAGCGTCTTGAGAGCGGACCTTGTTTGCTCCGTTATCCCGCCGTACACAATCCCGCTGCCGTCATCATTGTTTATAAATAAATAGGGCGACACGCCGTAAGCCGAGAATATGGAGGTGAACATCTGAACCGGCAGTTTGCCGCGGGCCGTCATGCCGTATGTATCTTTCCTGCCGTTACCGTCAGGATCGTCATTGACGAATTTGGTAAGCACATCATGCAGCTGGTCGAGTGTTCTAGGAGGCTCACTGTAACCGATCGCCTTCAGCCAGTTTTCATTGTATCCGGGAAGAAGCCCGTCATTGCCTAGCGGCCATTCTTTGGGAATCCCCCAGTACTTTCCGTTGTAGAGGCCGACTTCCCATGCTTCAGGGTCTTCGGCATTCAGATGTTTAGCATAATTCGGCATGAGTTTTTCAATTTCTTCCCTGGAGATGGAGGCAATAAGACCTTGATCTGCCCAGGTAGCCATATCCGTCATGTCCCCGTCAACCGGAAAAATGTCAGGAATTTGGCCGGAAGCTAGCAGAACGTTGAACTTTTCTTTCCAAGTGGAACGCTCCAGTCTGATATTTTTGATTTTGACGTTGAACTTTTTTTCGATTTGTTGTTGCACATCGTTGTTGTCATTCTCGGGAGGGTTAATGCCGTTCGCCCAGGTGATCACGATCGGCGCTTCCGTTTTCTCCGAATTGTGGCTGTCTTCCTGCTTGTCAGTGGAAGTCGGCGGTTTCGTTGCCGCTCCGCTTGCATGGCTGCATCCGGCTGCGGTAAACGCAACCATCAGGATAATGCTCAAGAATCCCAACCAACTCTTCTTGCTGTGTTTCATTGTTTGTAGCCACCCCTTTTTTTGTTTTTCTATTTATACCGGCACACTGCCTTTCCGTTAAAGAGGTTGTTCAAAAAGTCGTCTTCCCATGACGAGGTAGTACAGGGAGCGGAATCGACGTCGAATCTTGAATTCAGCCGGGCCTTCCGTTGCTCACGTAGATCTGTCTACGCTCCGCTACTCAGTCCCTAGCTTCATCCAACCTTCTCGGTCCTAGAAACCCGACTTTTTGAACTCGCACTTAAAGCGAGGATTGCATGAATTGATTTTAACGATTGTAAGCGCTTTTTTCTATTTCAAAATCTTTCGATTGTTTTTAATTCTTTCAATTTCAATCAAAAATGAGAAACAAACAGCCCGTAATCAGACTGTTTGTTAGGGATTTGGATTAGCTGCGCGCTATTCAGCTAAGCCGGACTTCAGTTTCGTTTGTCTATACTGAACCGGCGTAACGCCGAAACGCTCTTTGAACTTAACATGAAAGTATTGATGGTTGCGGTAACCAACAAGTGCCGCAATTTCTTTGACGGACAGCTTGTCGTCCGCTCTCAGCAAATCGGCCGCTTTCTCCAGTCTTGTACGGGTCACATATTCGGTGAACGATTCGTTCATGACTTCACCGAATAAAGTGGATACATATGCAGGACCAAGCGATGCCACTTCGGACAGCACATTAAGCGACAAATCGTCTTGCAGATGCTCATTGATATACGTTTTCAGCTTATAAACGACTTCCGTCCGCCCACGATTGCCCGAATCCCGCATGTGAATCGCGATCCGTTCGGCCAGGTTGCGAATCGAGCTGACCGTTTCCTCCAACGTCTCTTTCCTCAGTTCATCGAACAGATTCGAGGGGGAAACGAGCTCCTGCATCTTTAACTCAATCACCGTTTCATACAAAGCGGAAACGAATTGGAGCAGCGCTAATTCAACAGATTCAAGCTGCAGGTTCCGTTCCTTCAGAACCGACATAAACTCGTCGATGAATCGATTCACCTCTCCAACTTCTCCGGCTTTAAGCGCATTTTGAAAAATATCAAGAGAAAGCAAATGGGATTTAGGCTTTAGAGCCGAAATCGTCGATTGGGCGATCATCGCTTCCCGTCCGAATATGAAGCAATAGCGATAAGCCTGCTGAGCCGAGCGATAGGAGATCGGAATCTCTTCGGGGGATTGCACCGGCACGCCCATACCCGCACCATAACGAAACGCGTCGCCCAATACCTGTTTCGCTCTTTCCAGCTCCGCAAGATTGGCCTCTTCGTCCGTCCCTTCACTTGCATGTGTAATGAAGATGACGGCCGCTTCCTGCGCGGTTAAGCAAACCAGTTCGTAGCTCACCTGATGGTCGAGTGCCGCGAATTGTTCCTTGAAAGTCTCACTGTCGCCTTTGATAAAGCGGATATGCATTAATTGATAGCGACACCCTCTTGGCAGGGTATCCAAATGCTCCAGACCGAGACTAGCCCCCAAAACCAGATTAATCATTTCGTTCTTCTGAGCTTGCGTTTCCAGAACCTCGATTTTCCGGCCCATATAATGAAGCGTGTTGCCGATGATGGTGTATTCGTTCGCCTGATTCTGGGACATGGCCGGATGATACAGATTACGAATATGTTGGATCAGCCTTTTCATCGGGATATAGAAACGCTTGGAGATCATGTAGGAGACCACCAGTCCGAACAAAAGCACAAGGCTGCAGCCTACAAATATATTTGTCTTTAATTGTTTGGAAGCGAGTACGAACGAGCTCACAGGACGAATCATCACATAGGTCCAACTGTTCTTCGAATTCGAGCTGTCGAGATAGGACACTACAACGGTACCGTGTTCATCGTCACTGATTTCTTTGACGGATTCCCCGGAAGCAATGGTATGCTGGAGCAGCCGCATTTCCTCCGAACCGGCCTCGGCAGTCTGCAAGAGCAGGTTCCCAGTTGCATCGAAAATATAGAACCGATCATCGGTGGAACCATAAATTTCTGTCGTATTCTGATTCAGATAGTCCAGATCGACATCGACGAAGAGATAGCCTTGCGGTTCTGGCGATGTCTCATACGGGAGCTTGACCACATACGTCATCACCTGCTTGTCATTGGATAACGTCCGGTGCATCCAGCGGTTATAAACGGTATTTTGCAGGCCGTTTATAAAGTCGACATCGCTGGAATGATCCGGTTTCATATAGAAAGAATTGCTGTCTACGATGTAGTCGCCCGTGCGAAAATAAACCGTCAAATTATATACGCCATCAAGGACTTGTTTATACATCACAAGATCTTTTTGAAAAATAATAATACGGCCGAGATTTTCTTCCCAACTGTCCTTCAATAAATAATTCAAGTTCGAATGGTTTCGCGCAAAGATGGTCGACAGTACTTTATTCAAATGATCGGCTTCATATTTCTCGAGCAACGAACCTTCCATATAATCCTTCACACTGATGAGCCGGCTTTGACTGTCACTTGCGATTTCCCTCACCATCATTTGATTGGCCTGGGTATACATGTAACCTCCTGCCAGACCAAGCAGGACGACAGCCAATGCCGTATACGACAAGATGAGACGGTTGAATAAGGTATCTCTATAGAAAGGCAGCACTTTTTTCAACAAAATATTCCCCCCGAGTGCATTCCCTCTACACAACAACATTCGAGCTCGAGCTGTGAAAGAAAAACCGACTTGCATCTTACAAGCCGGCCTTATCCTTATTACTTGCGCTCCTGATAAATTTTATTGGCTTCATCAAGCACCGCTTGTCCGCCGGAACGCAGCCAGTCCGCTTTGAACTTATCAAAGTCATCGTCCGTGTTGGCTTCTCCGTAAATCGCTTTAATGATAAACGTGTCCTGCAGCGTTAACAGATTACTCCAATATTCAGCTTTACTTTCCATATGCGTAGGACCCAATACATCCAGCAATGGTACAACTCCCGGCATAATCTGGTCCCTCAGTTCTATCATTGCAGAATCATAGCTGTACTTCTGCTTGCTGATGTCAATGTGAGTTAGCGGGTTATAGAAGCTGTTATAACCCAATTTTTCCGCCGCAACATTTTCATCCGTACTCATCACAGGATATCCGTTCTCGTCGAAATTGTAGCTCACACCTTCTTGTCCTTTAACGGTTAACAACCAGCCTTCTTCACTTGTCGATACCCAATCTAGAATTTCATAGATTTTCTTACGTTTCTGTTCATCTGTTTCAACTTGTGCGCCCAGCAATACTGGCGCCTGGCGAGCTCCGTATGCGAATGCGAATGCATCGCCGTTCGGACCGACAAGCGACACGCCCGGCGTATTGATTATTCCGACCTCAAGCGCGGCCTTTGTCACGTATCCTGAATCTGGATTGAAGTTGACCCATCCCGCATTGTCTACAACCCCGATTTTCTGATTCACAAACTTCTCTTGAATTTCATTATTATCGTTCGTAATAAACTCCGGATCGATCAATCCATCCTGATACCATTTGTTGAGAAGTTTTAACGCTGTTCGCGTCTCTTCCGTCAGGGCTCCCCAGGTAACCTTGCCTTCGGCATCCAGCTTGAACTGGTATGGGCTCACGGCATGGGCACTGAATACGGAAGTGAACATCTGGATGGGCAGTTTGCCCCTAGCCGACATCCCATAAGTGTCGTTCTTGCCATTTTTGTCCGGATCGTTCTTCGTGAATTTTGTCAGCACATCTTCAAATTCCTCGAGTGTCTTCGGTGGTTCGCTATAGCCGATGTTTTCCAGCCAGGTCTTATTATAACCCGGAATGAAACCGTCATTGCCCGGCGGCCAATATTTAGGAATGCCCCAATTTTCTCCGTCAATCATGCCTACGATCCAAGCATCAGGATCGTACTCATGGAGTGCTGCGGCATAATTCGGCATGTTGGCTTCGATCTCGGCTCGATCAAGACGGGCGAGGATCCCCTGCTTCGCCCACGTCGCCATGTCTGTTTCATTAGCGTCGATCGGGAAGATATCCGGAATTTCATCGGATGCCAGGTAGACGGAAAATTGCTCCTTCCAGCCCCATCTTTCCAGCTTAATATTTTTAATCTTTACATTGAATTTCTTTTCGATTTCAGTCTGCACATAGTTACCATCTGCTTCAGGCGCGCTAAAGTTGTTCGCCCACACAATCTCGATCGGTTCCTCTTGAGGCGCCTCCTTCTCATTTCCCGTATGGTTACTGACGTTGTTGCCGCCCTCTGAACTGTTCGAGTTCCCACTTCCGCTGCAAGCGCTTAGAACAAGCGCCAGAGACAGCAGGAGGGTTGTTAAGATCCTCCAGTTCATTTTACTGTGTTTCATTGATGTGTGCCTCCCTTTATCTTTTAGTTCATCTATTTAAACAGCAAACACGCGATAGGACGGCTGCTGTTTAAACCAAGTGGTACTGAACAACCTCTACTGAAGTCGCTACTATCCTTTGATCGACCCTACCATAACGCCTTTAACAAAATATCGTTGCAAGAACGGGTAAACAACCAATATGGGCAAGGCGGTAAACATGATAATTGCCGCTTTCACCATTTCGGGATCTTCCTCCTCCGTCGGCACAGGCATCATCGGATCAGCCATATTGGCGATCACAAGCCTTCTCAATAGTAACTGCAGTGTAATCTTAGTTTTATCTTGCATATACAACATCGCATCGAACCAATTATTCCAATGCGCTACCGCAGCCCAAAGCGCGAGCGTTGCTAGCACGGGGGCTGACAACGGCACAACAATCTGAACTAGAATGCGAATGTCATTCGCGCCATCCATCTTCGCCGAATCCTCCAGTTCATTCGGAATCGTCATGAAAAAGTTGCGAAGGATAATCAAGGAAAAGGTGCTGACTAGTCCAGGTATAATATAGACCCACACCGAATTGATCAAGCCCAGCGATTTAATCAGCAAATACGTCGGAATCAGACCGCCGCTAAAGAACATGGTGATAATAATAAACGTTGTGTAAAACCCGCGATGGGGCAAATATTTACGGGACAGCGGGTAGGCAGCCATGCACATAAATACCAGAGAAAGCAGGGTGCCCACTACCGTCCTGAAAACGGTAATCCCAAACGCCCCCCATATACTGTCCGTCGTCAATACGCGCTTCCAGGCAAACAGAGAGATTTCCTTGGGATAGAGATGAATGCCCGGACGCAGCGCTTCCGCGGGAGTACTGAGCGAAATGGATAGCACATGCAAGAACGGATAGACCATGACGAGACATAACAGCATGATGCCGACAATGAGAAACCCCTGAAAGATTTTTTCACCTTTGGTTAGAAGCAAGTTGTTCTCACACCTCTCAAATCTGGTTTAACTTAATAGAGGCCTTCCTGCCCCATCTTTTTGATAAAGTAATTTGATGTCATTACCAGCATTAACCCGACAACGTTCTTGAACAAACCAACAGCCGTAGTCAAGCTGAATTGGAATTCCTGCAAGCCTATTCGGTAAACATAAGTGTCGAGTATGTCGGCGACACCGTAAACGGCAGGGGAATACAAGTTGAAAATTTGGTCGAATCCGGCATCGAGCACATTGCCAACCCGTAAAATGAGCAATATGGCAATGACCGGCATGAGAGCAGGAAGTGTAATATAGATCGTTTGCTTCCAACGGCTCGCTCCGTCGATGACGGCCGCTTCATACATTTGCGAATCAATACTGGATAGGGCCGCCAGGTAAATAATGGTCCCCCACCCGACTTCCTTCCATAAGGCTGATACTACGAGCGTAAAGCGGAAATATTTTTCAGATCCGAGGAAATAGATCGGTTCAAAACCGAACACCCCCAAAATGTGGTTGACGACACCGGTGGATGGCGATAAAAGCGTCATCAGAATTCCACCTAGGACGATCCAAGACAAGAAATGCGGCAAATAAGAGAGCGTTTGGGCAACTTTCTTGAAAAACGAAACCCGGATTTCATTGAACAAAAGCGCCAGAATGATCGGGGCCGGAAATCCGAAAATGATTTGATAAAAGCTGATGATGATTGTGTTCTTCATGATCTGCGGAAATTGCGGCGAAGCAGTGAATAAATATTCAAAGTGCTTCAATCCTACCCACGGGCTGCCCCAAATGCCTTCTTTAATGGAAAAGTCTTTGAAAGCTAATTGAACCCCGTACATGGGACCGTAAGCGAATATGCCATACCAGACCAAAACGGGAAAAAGCATCAATAGCAAGTATCTGTTCTTTAGATAATCCCTCCCGATTTGCTTAACATGGCCGCCCCATGTCCCGGACGACTTTTTCAACTTCTTATGGGGGCTTCCTATGCCGCCAGTGTCAGGGGCATTGGTTGTGTTCATGTATTAAACTCCTTTCAGCGAGACTGGTTATGTCTCACATTGTAGAGCTGTGAAAGCGCTTTTTCTATTTTAAAATCATTAAATTTATTATTGATTCTTTCAAAAAACATTGTTTTTTCTCTCTTAGGTGGATTTAAAGCAATTAAAACCAAAAATTTATATCAAATTTCACATAAAAGAAGCATAATAGAACTCCCGATGGCCCCTTGCAATGGCATGCCAAATAAACCCGAGGATGGAACTGCATCATACCCGCGACTAAGCTTTCTTTATAAGTCCACTATAAGATATAAAGGTACAGCTGCTTCTACTATCTCGAAGAACTGTACCTTTTTTCTTAATTAGTAAATATTCAACAGATTCTTACAATCGTTCGATTTCGAGCAACTTCATTCCGTAGGCGCCGGGAACCGCCTCCAATAGGATCCGATGCTGATCAGTATGAAGAATATAGGCCCCTGTCCCGGTTCCGGTTTCGGTACGCAATGCCGATGCGCCGCGCTCCTTCGGATACAGCACGGTCAGAAATCCCTGGCTTGCTTCTGCTACCGCCCGGATATAGCTCATCATGGAAAAGCTGCTGTCTCGGCTGCCGAAGAACGGTGTGGATCGCCCTTGCTCCAATCGGATGGATGTCACCGGAGTGAGAAATACGGTCTCCAGATCCACCCCGTAACCCCCGCGCGAATCCACCCGATTCCCTTCAACGCTCGCCTGCTCGGCGGCAACAGGAAGGCTGAATAGCACCGGACCGTCAAAGTTCTCCAATGTATCCCGAATGAGATATAGATCAGACTCCCGAATATACATGACATGCCGGATATGCCGGCCTGGGCCTTCCGGATTGGCTATCTCGATTGTGATACTCTCCACAGCATTGCCGAGAGACCGTTCCAGCACTTTGCTCGTCGGCGGCACATCCACCCATCCCCGCTCAAGACTGTACGTTCCGGCGGACAAATTGATAGAACCCCCGGCGGCAGTTGGCCTGTCGGTTCTTCGGGTTGCAAACTGCAGGCAGGCGTGCGAATAGGAGCTGATATGCCATGGCGTGCTGCTGTCGAAGTACCCTTCGATTCCCGAATCCATCACCAAGGGAATCGAGTTCTTGTACAGCATGAAGGACCCTTGATCCAGATGCCCATGCCCGATTCGCTTGGGGCTTGACATGATGGCAAAGTAGCTCTCCCTTCCGCTGCCGAAGCCCTTGCGAAAAACGGTAATGCCCGCATCGGGATAATCGCCTGTAGACCCAAGCGACAGGGAAGAGGAGGGCTTATAAGCATCCCCTTCGCCCAGAAGGTTCTCCAAGGCGATGCTTTCTCCCCACAATCTCTTAAAAGGTTTGCCGGCCGCCTTCCACGTATGGTACATCCTGTCGGCCAGCTCTCGGTCCAGCTTAACCGCGGCAGGCAGATACGTGGCCATCATGCCGAACTCCGCACCGCCGCCCAAAGCATGGTCGCCGAAGGGCGGCGTTCCGATTCGCCCGTCAAAGTACGCATACCCAGGCGTTTGCACGTCGACGCTGAAGCCGAACATGCGCAGCAAAGGTGTATCGGCGAACCAGTTCTCGCTCAATACGTTGTCCGCAACTTTGGCATAGCCGGCAAAGCGTTCTAACGCCGCGTGATGGTAGCGGATGGATTCAGGCCATGACGAATCCGGGTTCACATTCAACTCCAATTGGGCTTTCAGCATAAAATGGGCATTGTTCAACCAGGTTTGCCGGTTGGGGAAGTCCGGCAGGGCCATCATCATATACGCGGTGCCCGCGCACATGTCCGTCTGCCAGTTGTTGCAGCCCTCCTGAGCTTCGAACGGGGTCCATTCGGTCCGGTCCCGCAGGTCCAGCATGTACCGCAGCATATATTCCGTCAACGCATAGAAGCGCGCTTTCTCCTCTTCGGCAAAGACATCGGCATTGCGAATCAAGGAATAGCTTACCGCTGCCGCGCACAGCACTCTCCCGCCTTGAACGGCGCCGTAGCTGTCGCTGCCCTCCGGGCGCAGGTTTGTGACCATCCAATGCTCCGCTCCCTGACAAAAATCATGGAAAATGTACAGGAGTTGGTTCTTGACCTTGTGAGCCAACGTTAAATCCCCTGTCAGCGCGTATTGAATGGCGTCGCACTGCATGGGAAGCAAGAAGCCTCCCCCGGGCAACGAAGACTTGCGATTGAAGTAACAGCTGTAGGTGCCGATAACCTGGTCAGTCCGATTCTTGAATGTGATGACCGCCTTCAGCCCCCGCTTAAGCTTCCCGTCCAGCTTGGCCTGGAAAGTCAGTGTGTACATCCCCTCGCCGTCTACCGCAACATCCTGCGTACAGACCCATGCCCCTTCGTCTTGTCCGGTCGGGTTACAGATATAAAGCGAACGATTAGCTCCCACTTTCGGGCTTGAAACGCAGACCTGCGAAGACGGATTGGACACCCCTGGCCGCTTCCGGTCCCCGCCGCCGCAGAAGGGGTACCGGCTCTCCCATTCCATAACAGGATTGCCCCTCATAGACTGGGGGCGCCAAGCGAAGGGCTCCCCCTCTCCTTCGTCGAAACCGCCGTTGGGAATGTTCAGATTCTCGCCGTTCGCCGACAGAATCGCTACATTGTCGATCCAGACATGGCCCAATCCTTCTTGTTCGTTCTCCTCAGCCGGCAGTACGAACGAAACGGTTGCTTTCGCCGCTCCGGCCGGCGTTTTGAAGTTGATGAGTTTATCTGTCGAACTCCACAAATAAAAGTGTTGGTTCATCTCCTGATACCGGTCTTCCCCGCTCATGACGAGAGACATGACACGTTCGATGTCCTCCGGGCTATACAGATCCGAGATCCGGGCAATCTGTTCATATTGTCCCTTAAGCAGAGGATCGGCAGCGATGTTGGTCTTCACCCGCTCCAGGCCCTCTTGGGTCAGATATAGGGAGGCTGTCAAATCGATATCGGTTCGCAGCACCCGGGAATGGCGGAATTCACGGAGACGGTCGAAGCAAGCTGCAGCCGCTTTCGCCAGCGCAGCGAGGTTGCCGCATTCCGGTTGAAGGTTAGCGAGCATCGCTTCCTCAACCTTGCGTACCGCTTCTTCCAAGCGCACAGCCGCTTCCCGGCTGTAACAACCCGGCGCCTTTCCTAGACGGGACTGACTAAGCAGTTCCCTAGCTTTGCTTACGACTAGCGCGATCCTCTCCCGCAATGCATCGAGTCCGCCGTTGCGAAGATCCTGGCCTTCAAACCATTCCAAAGCCGCTTTGAGCCCATAACGGCTGTATACGCTCCCCCTGTCCCTGAACGGAGGCACCATGGTATACCGCTCCAAGGCAAACTGAGCCGCCTCTTCCTCCCGGGGCAGGAAAAATTCCCGATTTCGGATGAATGGGAGTGGGGCGTGGCCAGCCAAAGCCGCTTTGGCAGGGCGGAGCATATCCAAGAGTGCCAGCTTAGCTCCTTCCGTATAATAGCACCCGTTCTCTTCGAGCAATCGCTCGGCCCGGTCGACCAGCACTTGCAACTCCTCTCGAACCATTTGACCTGACCGTTCGAGAGATATGCGAGTTGCATGCTCATTAACGTCGAAATGATCCAGATCAAGATCACTCAGGTAGGATCCATTGATCCGCACATCAATAAACCGAACGCCGGTCACTCCCCGTTCCGCGTCATACCCGTGTATCCGGGACGGATATGTCTTTTTTCCGTCATAAGTGATATTCCTAAAGACAACATTCTCAATCGCCTTGCCCGGCACGGGGTTATACTTCTCGTTCCAGAGCACCCGAATATCGAATAATTGACACGTCTCGATGTCCTCCACTCGAATATTCTCATAAACGATATCCCTTACGACATTGTTGTCGCCCGCATTAATCGACAGGGCTCCTCGATAACCGGGCTGCGGCTCATGATGCTCCAGTACATCGATGTTCTCAAACCGGATATCGTGAATCGTATCTCCATTCTCCAGGTGGTTCCCGTGGCCCCCCATGTTCAAGGCATGGGCGACATCCGCCCACAAGATAGCATTCCGGACCCTGATATGGCTCGAGTTACCCTCGTATTGCCACCGACTTCCGTAGATCGCGATGCAATCATCGGAATTGCGCATGAAGATGTCGTCGATCTCAATGCGGGAACTGGCCATGACGTCAATCCCGTCGGACCAACCGCGGGTGCTGAAGGCTTTGAAGTTCCGGATCGTGATGTTCTCCGACTGCCCGATGTAAATGCTGTAATGCGGGGGGTCCACCGCGATAACCCCTTCGACAAGGACATTGCGCGAGTACTGCAGCCGTATCGCTCGAAAGGCCGAGAAACGGTGAAAAGGTTCCAAATAGATGATGCCTCGACCGCAAATCGTCACATTTTCTGCATGCGTACAGACGAGGGAACCCATCAATACCGCTCCTCCGGCGAGATAGACCGTAGTATCGGACGGGATGTGCAGAAGCGTTTCCTCAATCCAATGCATTCCCGGAGCGAAATAGATGACGTTCGGCGCGCTTAACATTCTGTTTTCACGCTGGGCCAAAGCTTTCAGATGCTCCTTGCGATGAATGCCCGGCTCTATGACATCCACATTCTCTCCGGACGGGTCCGGCGCATCCGTCTCCAACGGATTAGCGAACAAATGCAGATTATGGAATCGATCACCGTTCACTTCAATGGATAACTTACGCGGATTATCCAATCGGAATACCAGGGTATTCCCCAGCAGCTCGTATGTGATTCCGGTGGACCGGGGGCGAATGACGGCTTCGTGAATATCTGCCCGAAGGCTGGTGACCTCAACCTCCACTTCCCCCTCCATATCGAAATAAACCATCGAGGCTTCCCGTATCTCATGCATGTCTACCTTTACACAATAAACGAACAGCTCTTGCCATTCTCCATCGGGCACTCTTACCCGGACGGCAAAATCGTCCTTGCCTGGTGCGCCGGCCGGCGCCGGATATACGACGGTCCTACTCATTTATCTTCCTCCAAACAAATTTGTGTTGCTCGACAACCGTTCCAAGTGCGAGTTCAAAAAGTCGGGTTTTCAGGACCGAACAACCTCTACAAGGGTTTTAAGTACAGCGCAACTCCTCCGGAACCCATCAGCTTCAATTCGAGCATCGATTCCTTAACGGCTTCCGCGGAACGAATGCCAACCTTCGTGCGGGTATCCAGCTCCGGCCGGTCTTCATAGATTCGCACGGCGTACTTCACTCCGGCTTGCAGAAAGGAAAGCGGAATGTGCAGCGTGCGGGGGTTCTCATTGTTAATGCAGCCGATGAACCATTCCTCGTTCTTGCGTCGGGCCATCGCGGCATACTCCCCAATCTCGCCGGCAAGTCCGACGGTCTCGTCCCAGGTGACCGGCAGCTTCTCCCAGAATTCGATCTCCGGCTCCCCGTTCCAATCCGATGGCTTATCATACCAAAACATCATTTGCATCGGGCTATAGACGATAACCCCCATCGCCAACATATGCGCGTGGGTTACCTTCAATCGTTGGTCAAAATAGCAAAGCGTATAATCGCCGGCACCGGCCGGGAACCGCACAAACGGCAAGGTTGCGTTATGCCCGGCGGTAGGAAAATGCTCGTTGCCGCGAATCCCTTCCTGCGTAAGCAGGTTGGGGTAAGTCCGCGAAAGGCCTGTCGGGCGGTAGGCGTCATGAACGTTGACCATCAAGCCGTATTCATGGCATTTCCTGACTGCCTCCACAAGCCAGCGCGTCCATTCCTGGGGCCCAACTTTCACAAAGCCTAATTTGATCCCCGCAATTCCCCACTCCTTCCAGATCGGCAGGGCGACATCCAGATACGGCTCGGCAGCGGTTCTATCCACATACAGGAATACGCCAATCCCTCTCTCTTTGCCGTAAGCTATGACTTTCTTCAGATCGAGATCGCGCTCGGGATCTTCCCTTCTCGGATCGATTGCCTTATTCTCCAGCGAATCAAGCGAGCCATACCAGCCCCCGTCAAATAAAACATATTGAAGACCATGATCCGCACAAAAATCGATGCATTGGAATGCGCTCGAAGTAGACAGCTGTATATCCCGCAATGCCTTCCCTGGCTTGACATAAGGGAACGCTTCGTTATTGACCGGCTCGCTCAGATTTAGAACGAGGTTGCTCCGGCCCAACAATTCCGCCGCATGATCCGCAAGGATAAACATACGCCAAGGTGTCGCAAAGGGCGTGCGTCCTGCGACTTGGGACTCCATGCTGTCCTCTTCGTCCTCATTTAAGGTGAAGCCGTAACCTACATAATCCTCCGCGCTGTAAAGTCCGCACAAATGTCCGGACAGATGCACTTTTAAGGTGTTGTCCGCCTGCTCGTCCCGAACCATGAGCATTCTGGCATAATCGCTTAACCCGGCTTCATGAACGAGGACATAGCCGCCTTCGGGCAACCGCACGGCGAATGGACGTTCACAATATCCGTTCACATCGCCGACCGGCTTGACGAAGTATTTCCCTTCCACCCCATGCTCTTCCCAAGCTAGGCTTCCTTGCGGGAATGTAAAGCGGGTCTCTTCTTCAACCAGTGTAAATTCCTTGATGAGCTCCTGCTCCGGTATCACGTATTGAAAAGCGGTTCCCTCCGAATAGGCCCGCATATGAACTTCCATAAATCTCCCGGAACCATCCTCCAAGCAGACGACAGCCTCTTCATAAGAGTCGTCAATCTCTGCGCGCTCCCCATATAAAGGGGCCCATGAGCCCTCCATATTGGTTTTGGTTACGCTCCTTATTTTAAAACCATCGGTTAATGGAAGGTCCTTGGCCAAGCGAAGCCCCAGTCTTGAAGGCACTACCACCGCAGACCCATGGCGCTTAACGGTGTACCATATCTGTCCCCTCTCGTCCACATCCAGTTCAATGCTATTCACTCCATGCTTTGCTTCTATCATGATGTACCCTCTCTCCATATTGAGTAATAACTCTTTCTATGAAAAAATTTTATAGGCAGAAGAAGTTGTCAAACCGCGCTTGACTTCTCCTCCTGCCTAATAGATTAAATCACAACATCAAATCAGCGGCCTTGCGAGCCTATCATTGCTTCCAATCCTTCAGATAGAGCCGATTTACGGCTTCCGTCATATCATCGCCGCCTTGCTTTTTCCATTGCTCGACAAATGCGTCGTAGTCTTCCAGCGACTTCTTGCCCGCGATGATCTGGGTGTACAATGTCATCCACTGGTCGAACATCGCTTTGTTCATAACGTTCAGATCTTCGCCCGATGGCGAGGTAATCGGCCCCGGAGGAGTGGTTACCGTTACCGCCAGGTTATTCGCCCCGTAAACGCCATTCGGATCTTCAATCAATGTGGCCAACTGATCTTTGACGGCTTTCGGCATGAAATCCTTTGCCAGGTCCCAGTCGTTTCCAAGCTGGGACAAGGCTCCCATCCAACCGAAGCCTTCTTTCTGCTTGGCATCGTCATTGTTCAGTTCCGCCTTGATCACCGGGGCACCATCGACATAATCGAACGTTTTCCCTTCGATTCCATAATTCCGCAGGATGATCATATCTTTGCCCAACGTTTGATTGACGACTTCCATGGCAGCATGCAGTTTGTCCCGATCCTTTTCTAAATGGCTTCCGAACGCCAGGAAATTGGTCCCGTTCAACAAATCGGACGCGACATAAATGGGCTTTTCCCCCTGGCCTAATGTCGGATATGGCCCCCACTCAAGCTGAATTCCCGGGATTTTCGCAGCTGCCAGGTCGGGCGGAGAGCCCGGAATATACGGCGGTTTCACAACATTCCCCGTCGTACTGGCCACTTGCATGAATAAGGTATTGCCATTGTAAAATTCATTATTATACGTGTTGGAGTCCATCGTCACCCATTCGGGATTGATATACCCCTCTTTATACCATTGCTGTAATTGGGCCAGAGCCTCTCTCATTTCGGTCATAAAGGGACCATACATCAGTTTTCCGTCTTTAAGATGCCAGCCGTCCACGGACACGCCGTATGCTCCCATCTGCCATCGGAACGCCCCGACGATCCAGTCCTTGCCTCTGGCCGCAAGGGGATATTTGTCCGGATATTTCTCTTTATAGGCCTTGAACACGTCATCCCAATCCGCAATCGTCTGCGGCATCGGCTTTCCGAGAGAATCCAACATGTCGGTGCGAACAATCATTCCGTATGGCGTCTGCAAGAGTTGCTGCCCTACGCCCACTCCGGCGAATTTGCCGTCCACCATCATTCGCGAGAACATACTTTCCTTTGAGTACCCGTTGTTTTCGAAGTTTTTAAGTGCCAGGTTATACACATCCGGCATGTACTGCTTGAACTCGTCTTCCGTAAATCTTGCCGTTGCCTTTTCCAACACGATTTGATTGCTCCAGGTCAAGAAGATATCCGGCAAATCCTGAGCCGACAGCAGCAATTGAATTTTGGCGAGATAATCCGGGTCGGGAACCCCCGTCACCTCCAGCGTATGCCCCCCCAGATTCTCGTTAAACTTCTTCATGATCTCAGAATCCTTATTTGGCGTGAGGCGCATTCCGAGCATCTTGAAGTTGTAATTCTTACTCATTGGCGTTGTCGAAGAACCGGATGCCGAAGATTCGTTGTCCTTACCCGAGCAGCCGGCCAGCGTACCCACCAACATTACTGCCGCAAGAGATGCGACAATCATCCTTTTGATTAACAAACGCATTACCCCCTTTAATTCTGATAATTAATCTATTATAACGACATTGTCGCTATAAACGGTTTGAGAAAACAGAGAATCCGAATTCTATTCATGTTCGGTATTATCCCTTTACGGCCCCGATCATGATGCCCTTCACAAAATATTTCTGCAAGAAGGGATATACGCACAGGATCGGAGTAACAACGAGCATTAAGATCGCAGCCTTGACCGATTCCGGCGTATAATGACTGCCTTCCGACGCCGGATCCATCAGCATGCTTGCATCCGTCATCATATTTGCATCCTGCAGGACTTCCCTCAGCAGCATCTGCAGCACCTTAATCTGTCCGTTAGTATTGTAGATCAAGGCATCGAACCATGAGTTCCAATGGAAGACCATCGTCCACAAGGCTACGGTTGCCAAGACTGGAGTTGACAGAGGTATAATAATTTTGTAAAAGACATACAAATCATTCGCTCCATCGATCTTTGCGCTCTCCTCTACTTCCTCCGGGATCGATACAAAAAAGTTTCGAATGATCAGAATGTTCCAAGCACTGCATAAACCCGGAAGAACCAAGGCCCAAATCGTATTGATCATATGAAGATCCCGCACCAGCAAGAAGGTCGGAACCAATCCTCCGCTAAAAAACATCGTGAATACGACAAGCCCCATCCATAAAGGACGCCCATAAAACCATTTTTTGGAGAGCGGATAAGCCATCATGGCCGTTACCAATAACGTCAATAACGTTCCCAGCACCGTCCTCAAAATCGTCCAAAAATACGCTTTCAAAATGGTGCCGCCGGCAAAAATCCGTTTATACGCATCCATTGTCGGGTTTTCCGGATACAGATGCAGACCGATACTATTTGCTTCACCCGGCGGGCTAAAGGAGATGACGATCTGTTGCCAGAAAGGGAATACAATCGTAAGGCATAAGGCAATCATGAACACGGCGTTGAACAGATCAAAGGTTTTCTCGGACAAACTTTTTCTAATTTTCATCTGAATATCCCCTTACCAAATACTGCGTTCCGTAAATTTGCCGACCACCCAGTTGGCTGAGACCACCAATACGGCCCCGATGACCGACTTGCACAAGCCTACGGCTGTCGAGAAGCTATATTCGAAATTTTCCAAGCCAATCCGATAGACATACGTGTCGATAATATCCGATACGCCATATACGGCTGGCGAATACAAATTAAAGATCTGATCGAAGCCGCCGTCCAAAATATTTCCCAGCCGGAGGATAAACATCATCGAGATAATGGGAATCAGGCTCGGCAGCGTGATGTACAGGCATTGCTTAAACCGACCCGCACCGTCAATCCTTGCCGCTTCATACATCTCGCTCCCGATACCCGCGAGCGCAGCCAAATAAATAATGCTGCCATATCCGATTTCTTTCCAAATATCCGTACCGATCAGAATCGGGATGAAGGTGTCTGTATCCGCCAGCGGAACCCCCGTTTCCCATCCGAACAAATTGTATATATACCCATAAAGTCCATAACTGGGAGAAAAAATTTGAAACGCGACCCCCGCCACAACGACCCAGGACAGAAAGTGGGGGAGATAAGAGATCGTTTGCAGCGTTCTTTTAAATAAAGTGTGCGTGATTTCGTTTAATAATAAAGCGAATAGGATCGGGGCCGGAAAACCAAGTATGATCTTCAGAAGACTGATTTTTAATGTGTTTTCGACCAAAGTGAGGATATAGGGCGTCTCGAACAGCCGTTGGAAGTACTTTAGCCCTGCCCAGGGACTGTTGATGATGCCAAGGTTCGGATCATATTCCTTGAACGCAATGGTTACCCCATACATCGGGTAATATTTAAAAATAAAAAAGTAAACCAAGCCCGGCAAAAGCAACAGGAAGAGGTACTTTTGCTTTACGATTTTCGCGATAGGTGCCGGAAGGGTCGGGCCTTGCCGCTTGACTGCGCCTGTTGTCATTTCTCTCGCTTTCATTCTCTATCAACTCCTTGTGGGATAAGTGTAACAAGGTGCCGGGCGCAATTGAATGATATTTTGTGGTGGTTTTCTTGATGTTTTGTGACTCCGAGACCAAATAAGAGCCGCCGCTGAACGCAAAAACCACTCCCTTAACTATAGTGGGAGTGGTGCTTCCGACCGCTTTATGATGAGGTTTGTTTCATCACTCTACCCTCGTACCCATTCCTTCGGCGAACTTCCCGTCACCTTCTTGAACACCCGACTGAAATGCTCAAAGTTGCTGTAGCCGCACTTTTCTGCGATTTCATACAGTTTGTATCGGCTTCCGGCGATCAATTCCTTGGCTTTGTCCAGTCGGATGCTATTCAAGTACTCGGGAAAAGTGACCCCAAGTTCCTTTTTGATAAGCTTGCTCAGTTGGGACCGGTTCATCCCTACCTCCTCGGCAACCGATTGAAGAGAAATATTCTGAGCGTAGTGATCCCTGACATACACAATGACCCTGGAGACGGTATCATTATAGGTGACGAACTGGCCGGCGATTACGTTCAACAAGCTCTTGAGCCATTGGTTCAACTGCTCAACCGACCAGGTGTCGTAATTGTTATCGTCAAAGCTGGAGAGATAGGTGCCACAAACCTGCGACATGCCATTGACTTCTGCGAACTCGTCGATCACGATTAAATACTTCTCGAAAAGTCTGGTAACCTCTCCGTACTCCTGGATATCAACTTCCGATTCCTCCAAACACAAAATCTCATACGCATTGCGCAAAAGACCCGAATTCATGCTCTTCAACGCGCTCCGAAGATATTCGACCCTTTCCGCGATTCGCATCGAGCGACTGCGGGACTTGGAGCAAACGTTTACGTTTACACCGCAAAGCAGCTTTCCCTGTCCATAAATAAACTTGGACCGGCACGCGGAGCAGGCATCTTCGTACAGCTTTTTCAAGCTGGACGTATCCCCGGGCATCAGGCACAACCCCCCCGATATTTTGACCTTCAAATAATTCGACAAGGCTTTCTTCAATTGAACAAAAACAGTCTCGAACAGGTTAGAGCCGGATAGCGACTCCGGTTGCGGCGCATAACAAACGACGACAAACTCCCCGGACGAGGTATAGAAACAGTCTGCCGTATAAAAAGCGCGAATCACCTCGTCCATAATGTTCAGGACCGCAAACGAAAAAAATTGTTCATCCCCATTCCATACGTTCTTCATCAAGCTGTTGAAATTATCCGCACTAATCTGCATGACTCTGCAGCATCCTATGGTCATTTGGATATCCAGAGAGATCAAGTCCTTATGCAACAGATCTTCATCCTTTACATATCCACGCACGAGTTGATTCAACAAGCTACCCTTTATATAATGCCTGTTTACGTACAACTCCCGACGGCTGTCGTCCGTCCGGCCGTGACGGGCGACCTTGTCCGCCGGTTTGCCGAATGTTCTCTCTTCTTTGTCCGAATCGATCTCTTCCGCAAACTGATTCAGCAGTTGGATGAACACTTCCGGATTCAACTCGGTCTTTAAGATATATTCGTTGGAGCCCAGCTTGAAGGCTTCTCTAACCATATTGAACTCGTTATACGAACTGAGCACGAGAATCTTTGCATGCGGACATAACTCCCGGAAGCGGCGGATCAGCTCGATTCCGTCCATGACGGGCATCCGCAAATCCGTAATGAGGATGTCGATGTTCGCATCTTTCGCCAGCTTGAGCGCTTCGCTTCCGTCCGCAGCCAGTCCGGCCAGACAGAAACCGGATTCTTGCCAAGGGATGATTGAGCGGAGCAGTTCCAGTATTTTCTTATTGTCATCTACCAGCAGAATTTTTTTCATAGCGTGTTCCTCCGCCGTCTGTGGAAGTCTTCAAAACGATGATAGCCTTGGTGCCCCTTCCTTCCGCTCTCTCGAAAAACAAGCCGCTGTCGTCGCCAAAGTAGAGCTTGATCCGCCTGTTCACATTCATGATCCCAATACTGTTATAGGACATCCCATTCTGATGTTTATTTTCTTGAAGCCTTTTCATCGTTTCTTCGGTCATCCCTATTCCGTTGTCCTCAACAATTAGTTGAAGCCCATCGTGATCCAGATGCGAAGAGATTCGAATCTCGGGGGCGCTCATCCCTTCTCCAAAGCCGTGAATGATTGTGTTCTCAACTAGCGGTTGAAGCAGCATGTTCGGGATCAAGCAGTTGACTGAAGGCTCAACGATCTCATAAACCATTCTGATATTTTCGTTAGACAGCACCTTCTGAATGTCTACGAAATCCCGAATATTACACAGCTCCGTTTCCAGGGTAACCATCCTCCCTGCGTTGGCCAGCGTACGTCTTAAAAGCCTTGACAGTTTCTGCAGCATCTCCGCCGTGTCCGGATCGTGATTCGATACCGCGGACAGCCTTATCGTCGCTAATACATTATGCAGAAAATGGGGGTTGATCTGATATTGCAGCATACTGAACTCGGTTTCGCTTCTTCTTCTTTCCTCTTGGATCAGCTTGTCCAGCAGTCCCTTGAGCTGAACGGCCATGAAATTCAAGCTTACTGCAATGCTGCCGAATTCGTCCCGGGATTTCACGTCCAGCCTCGTATCAAAGTCGCCGGCCTGAATTTTTTTCATGGCCTCTTTGATTTGTTTGACGGGCTTGGAGACATTTCTGGACAGAAGTAACGCGGTGATGACGAGAAGTACAAAGATCAGCAAGGAAACGCTCATCGTCGCAAACAGAATATTGCTCGTTTCTCCGATGATTTCTTTGCGCAGCATGACTTGCACAATTTTTAAATTCCAATTCGGCAACGTATAATAAGTGATGACGAAGTTGCCGCTATCCGATCCGTCCACATAATACCCGCTTGCATTGCTCTCATACGCCTTCCTGTATTTTGGCCTATCCTTGATGTTGGTGAATATTTGGGATGAGTCCGGCGATGCGAGCACATGACCTTCGTTATCCGTAATGAACGACATTTCGTGGATATCGTCGATAAGGACGGAGAAGCTTCGAATATCCATGAACAAAAACACACTTCCCAAGTCCGTATTGTCAACCGAATTATAATCGATAAGCTCCCGGCCGTAACCGATATACAGGTTTTCCTCACCGTGCTGGAGTCCCAACTTCAGCGTGCCTCCGAAATATAGGGCACCGTTGGCGGCTTTGGTCTGAGTATAGATGGGATTTTGCTTGAATTTCTCTTCGTCCACAATGTCATTGCCGTACTTATAGACCAGTTCTTCATTTTTATACACCGCAAACGCTTTCACCATGTCGTCCTCGAAAAATATAGCATCAAGGATCTCTTTCAATTCCCGGTAGGCGCGGGTTGTACTATAGGACGTTTTATCGAAGCTGTTGGATTTGACAACATTCAAGAATTCCGGCGTATAGATGACCAAATCCATGTATTTTTTATAGGCTTGCATTTTAACTTCCAAATTTTTCGCTTTCTGTTCCAGTGAGTTCAAAACGGCGGCGCTGGTCTTCTCTTCTACTACGGAAGATGCCAGACGGTACGAATAGATCCCCATCATCACAAGCGTCGGAATAAGCAGGCTGCAAAAGAACACCATCAGCCGAAAGTTCATACTTCTCATGGGGATATCTCCTTGAATTCAGTGAAAATATCATGCACCCGTCAATTCAATCTCATTTTAACATAGTTTCTAAAACCCGTTTCAGTGAGATATCGCTTTTTCACAAATGGACGTTTGGACTACCACAAATAGAAATCGTGTCTTTTCAATTTAAATATCGCCTCCATGAAATAAAAATCACCGTATATGATCGGATGGTGATGGTGTTGCGCGTGGTATGAAGCCGAACCGTATTGGACAAGCGCATCGGTGCGATCCGTCCAATCACAGCGCAAATCCAAAGTTTTGAGCAGTTTAATTGCCGACTTCAGATAAAGTTCCTGCTCATACGCGCCAACCGACTTTGCGATTTCAATCAATCCACAAGCTGCAATGGCGGCGGCGGTGTCGTCCTCTAGCTTCGGTTCTGGAGGTTGCCTAAAATCGACCGGAATGATTCCGTCCTCCGGTATATTTGCGATGAAATAGTGGGCAATTCGCTTGGCTGTATCTAAATATTCTCGCTTTCCCGTATGCCGATAACTCATGATAAACCCATATAGTCCCCAGGCTTGGCCTCTCGTCCAGGAGGATCCTTCCTCGTAACCCTGTCCGCCGTATGTTCGAATAACCCCACCGTTAGCAGGATCAAATTCAACGATATGATTCACGGAGCCGTCCCGCCTCACAAATGCCTGCATAGTTGTGTCAGCATGCTTTACAGCAATTTGAGCGAACCGGGGATCCCCCGTCTCTTCAGAGGCCCAATATAGAAGGGGAATATTCAGCATACAGTCAATGATTGCCCATCCCCGGGTATCCCCTTCATCCAGATCATTCCATGCCCGTATATATCCGCCGGCCAAATTGAACCGGCCTGCCAATAAATTTGCCGCATGCAACGCTCGCTTACGGGACTCCGCATTTTTCGTAACCTTATAACTTGCCACGCTGGTCGGAAGCCACATAAAGCCCACATCATGATGCAGCCCGTAATAATCGGCAAAGCATTGGTCCAGTTTCTTCTCTGAAACGGCAGCGATATCCTTGTACTTATCATCGCCAGTTTCATGATACATAAGCCACATCATGCCCGCCCAGTAACCGTTCGTCCACCAATTGATGCCATCTGCGACGGTATTGGAGGGGTTATGTACCGATCGGTCGTCGTGTACCCCTTGCAGCGTGGTGTACGGAATTTTGTCGCGTGATTTCTCGCTCACCCGCTCCATTTTCAACTTCACTTTGTTCATTACCTCGTTAATCCAATTAAGTTCATTCACGTTTAACATCGGGTTCTCTTCCTTCCTCCATTTGCCTTATACGCTTAAAGTATACCGCCGGTCATCTAACAATTGTTTTCAGTCTTAGTTGAAAAATATTCAAATCTTGCCATGATCGCGCTATACTTGAACCATAAATGAGGAGTGGGAGCGATAAACGTGCGTTATTTATTCGAACGGGTTCCACTAAACGATAAGACGCTGATATGGGATCACCGCAGTGTATCAACAGGTCCATTCTCCGGCTTCTATCATTGGCATCAATGCTGCGAGATCCTCGTCGTTCACGAAGGAAACGGAACAATCATCGTGAATCAGAAAACATACGAGATCCGACGCAATATGCTCTTTTTCTTTCAGCCGTTTCAGTTGCACAAGGTTTATGCCAATATCAGCCCGGAGCAGCCTTATATTCGCTCCAAAATTCATTTCGACCCTTACGCATTTGAAGAGAAACTCCGCCCGTTTCGGTCGCTTCATTCCACTTTCGTTGAATTATGGCAGGGAGACCACGCCTTGCCGGCTGTTAATCTCAGCGACACATTTGATTATTTAGAGCACGTTTTCGCCGTACATGAAAAGAATACTCAAATCAGCAGCTCAACAGGGGAGACCGGTTTTGAGTATTCGCTAATGCTTATTTTGCAAATTCTTAATGCCCTATCTTTCTTGCTTCAACGGAATCAACCAGAAGGCACCCGTGCTCTCAATCTGCGCCAAATGGGTTATGCCGAGCAGATGATGCAGTGGATCGAATCCCATTATCACGAAGATGTTAAGCTGGACGATATAGCAGAGGCCATGCATTTATCGAAGTTTTACCTATCCCGTTTGTTTCAAAATGAAACGGGCAGCAGTATTTCCCAATATCTCACCGCAAGGAGAATAAAAATCGCTTGCCGGCTCCTTCAAACGACTTCGCTGTCCATCGAACAAATAGGCCATAACGTCGGTATCTCCAATCCGTCTTATTTCATCCGTCTATTCAAAAAGGTGATTGGCACGACACCGTTGAAGTACCGCCAAAGTCTGAAATAATGTGGACTCAACTTTGCTATAGCCTGATACTTATGATTTCTAGATCGAAAACCAGATCAGAACACACCAATTTGCTCAATAAGGAAACACATTATCTGGCGACAAAGCCTGCTGGACGGGAATCCCCTGATACGGATCGTGGGATTAATCGTTATCATACGTAAGCACATGAGCAGCCGGCGTATGATAATAGCAGACAATTCACGGGTATCCGGATCATTTTTCTTCCGCCTTGTTGTCTCAAGCTACTTGGTTCAATGATACAAAAGATCATGTCTGTAACAAACAAAGGCTCGTCTATCTATCCCATAGGATCGAAAAAGCTCCTGACTGTTCAGATCTTTAATTTGCGCGCGTGTCGGAAGGATGGATGTTGCGCTCATGGAGAACTCGTCGAGCCCCAGCCCGAGCAAGATCGGAACGGCCCCCAACGGATCGGCGGCCATCGTATATTGGATTAGATCATTGGTGCCTATGCTGAAGAAGTCGACTTCTTGGGCAAATTGATCGGCCAGTACGGCCGTAGACGGGATTTCCACCATGATACCGACTTCCATTTGCTCAGCTGTTTTAACACCTTCGGCTGCCAGCTTTTCTTTTTCCTCCAGAAGAATGGCTTGGCTGCTCTGAATTCGGAAACCGTACCAATCATAAGGAACATCCAATTGGGGTTGCTCGATCAAGCTTGTGTACTTCATGAGCGGATTCACGAGGTTCACAATGCAAAGCAAAATAAAGAAAAAAAACGACGTTGAACGCTCAACAGCAGAAAAAGCCGCATATGTTTGCGGCCTTTTCTGCCTGTTCGCTTCACGACGTCTCCTTCCCCGGAGCTGCTATACATTGATATCTTTTATCTCTTGGCAGACCCTGGTCATCATTTTTTTATGAAAAATTGGAGTAAAGGTTAGAGGATCCCCTCGCTGCGGAGCCATGCTACCGTGTCCGCGATTGTTTCCTGAAACGGTCTCGTGCGGAAGCCGAGCTCACTCTCCGCCTTCTCGGATGAGAACTGATTATTCCGGGTTAAGTTATAGATTTCAAATTTTAAAGCTTCCGGATTGGATCCACCTTCGGATTCGACCATACTTCCTTGCGACATGGCCTGCATCTGCTCCGGGGTCAGAATGGTTTCGACCTGTTTGGCGCCGCTGGCTTCGCTGATCAGATCAAACATCTTCCGCATCGGCACCATCTCATTGCTCAAAATGTACCCTTCTCCCTGCCGTCCTTGCTCGGTGCATGCCATGATGCCGTCCGCAAGATCGCGAACATCTACAGCATTGAAAGACCCGTCAACTCCTACGCGAATTTCTCCCAGGCAATAGCGAATCACAAAACTCACCAACGGACCAAAAGCACTATCGTTTGGTCCCGCTATTCCTGACGGATAGATGATCGAGGCATCCAGACCTTTATTTCGCACCGCCTCCAAAACATATTGCGTCGCGATGGCTTTGGTTTTTGCATAATAGCCGACTACCCGATCCGGGTAAAACTGTTCCGGCTCTTTGATCACTTGTCCATGCGGCTCTTCAAGAATGGCCCCGGTAGAACTCACATGCACCAACTTTTTCACCCGCTTGGCCACGCACAGATCTACTACATTTTGAGTCCCGGTTACATTGACGTCGTAAACCTTTTGGCTTGGTTCGGGAGACGTTGTCACGAGGCTGGCGCAATGAATCACAATGACTTCATGATGTTCAGGTACTTCAAAGAAAGCCTCCAACGACCTCATATCCGTCAGATCGCCAAACACAACCTCCGCCTCGCTCGGTACATATTTCACCGCCGGATCGCCGTTCAATACCAGCGCACGCACTTTTTTCCCTTCAGAAACCAGCTTGTGGGAAATGTTGTTGCCCAAAAATCCGGCGGCACCCGTTAGCAAATAAATTGTCTCTTTCATCATTGTAAATCTCCTCTCCTATCTCGTAGTTAAATGGCATGTCTCTACCTTACCTATGTGTTGTTTATGAATTGCTTCAAAAATGTTAAAGAAATGCTAATCCTTATTATCATTCATTCAACCGGACTTGCCCGGCATAGGACTTTGGCTCTTTGCCCTTTTCGGAATAGTCTTTCATGATCGTCTCCCCTTCAATATCGAAGTTAGGGAGTATTTTATCTAACCATTTAGGGAAGTACCAAGCGGATTTGCCCAGTAAAGTCATCACGGCGGGTACAATCGCCAATCTCACGACAAAGGCATCGAACAAAACGCCGACTGCCAGGGCCAGTCCCATTTGCTTGATCGTAGGATCATGGGAGATGAATCGCTTTTTTCGCATCGCCGGTATGCGCAAATTCTTCGCGCATTCTGCTTACGAGGAAGACCTCATAATCCATGGATAAACCAAACAGGATGCCGATACACAGCACCGGCAAGAGGAACAGGATCGCGCTCTCCCCGGGGAAGCCGAACAGATCAAGGAAATTGCCGTCCTGCACAATGAATACCGTAAATCCTAAAGTTGCGCCAATGGAAAGAACAAAACCGAGAACCGCTTTTAACGGGACAAGCAAGGATCTGAAAACGACCATCATGAGTACAAAAGCGAAAGCAACAATGAGAATGGCAAAGGTCGGTAAAGCGCTCATGATTTGTTCGGTGATATCTATATTAATGGCCGTAGCTCCTGTAACCAACAACTCTACGCTCCCCTCATCGGACAGAGCCCTGATCTCATTTACGAGGTCTTTGGTTTCCGGAGCGTTTGGCCCATCCTCCGGGGTGACACTCATTAAGAGCATATCGCCATTTGGGTTAGGCATCGCAGGCGTAGCGCTTTTTACGTGATCCAATCCGCTAATTTGTTCCGACAGGGCCTTCAACTTGTCCGGAGCGGCAGCCTCCTGATTGGCAGGATCCGCAATCACGACTAATGTAAAATGAAATCCGGCTCCATACGCTTCCGTTAGCAAATCGTACCCTTGTCTCTCCGCCGTTTCATACGGCTTATTCCCATCGTCAGGGAGTCCGAGATTCAAATGGAAGAACGGGTAGTGCGATAAGTATGGGCATTCCCGCCACAAGCAAGGAAGCAAAAGTAAACGCCAATATCACATAAGCTATGGCTATGCCCAAAACTTCTCCCGGTCCTCCGCCTGCTTTGGTTTGTTGAAATTTCACAGTCCCGCCTAACCCTGTCTCCATGCCTTGTTCCCTTGTCAGCTTCAAGCTGTCTTCCACCCTGTCTTTGGACGCTTGAGACACGTGATCCGCGGAAGAATTATACATAACGACAGAAATAACCAATGTGTCTATCCAGGTTAATATTCCCAAGCTCATACGGCGTTGCGACGGAAATAATCGCCTGATCTCCCTGGATCTTTGCAAGCAGGTCGCTAATCACCGCTTTGTTTTTTCCCGAATCCAAAGTTTCATTTGCGGGAGCTTTAAAAACAATGTTGACTTGCCCTTTCTGTTCGCCGCCTGTAAATTGTTCCTGCAAAATAGTCATGGCCTTTTCCGATTCGGTCCCCGGTATGGAAACATCCTCACTTAACGCCGTGCCCATACTCAGGATCAGTGCGCCCAATAGGGCCATGAGCAATATAAAAGCCGTAATCACCTTTTTACTATTTGAACCCGTCCAACTTCCGAGCTTAAACAACCATTTTGCCACTTTTCTCTCTCCTCGCATTCCTATCGGAATCCAGCTGTCGACACTCAGTTTGAAAACTGCTGCACTTTCCTGATTTTGTAACGGACCATTCGCTTGCTAAGGCAGCGAACCACCATGGCATCCATACATCCCGCAAAAATATTTTTCAGAGCATGGGGGCCAGGTCCGCCGTTTCTTCGTTTTCGGTAGCTGACTGACACCTCAATGACTGAAAATCCGTTCATCTGCGCCATTGTCGATATAAAGCGGTGCATCCCCTTGAAAAAATACAAGCTATCCGCTACTTCCCTTCTGAAAAGCTTCAGGGGACAAGCCGAATCCTGAAGCTTCCCGCGGGTGATCCATCTGCGAATGTGATTTCCGGTTCGGTAAGACAACCTTTGGATCCATGACTCCGGAATATCTCTCCATCTGCCATTGACACAATCCATTCTTTCAATGAAAGGCATCATTCTGAATATATCCCGAGGATCTGTCTGAAGGCCGGCATCCATTAATGCAATGAGATCTCCATCGGAGTGTCGGATTCCAGCCCAAATTGCTGCTGCCGGACCATAATTTCGAGCCAAATGAATGACCTTTACCCGCCGATCGTATTGAGCGATCTCATTTAATTGCCGCGAACTGCCATCACGACTGCCGTCATTCACAAACACAATTTCATAGTTTTCAAGTTGGTCTCTCATCGCTTCAATAATGTCCAAGTAAAGATCGTTTATATTTCGCCCTTCGTTATAGATCGTCGCAATCACTGAAAGTCGAGCCATATCACGTCACCTCCTCGTTCAAGTGAGCTTAACTTCTAACATGACCCTATCTTACAGTTGGAAAGAGCAAGCCGCATCGTCCAAAAGGGCTCCGGTCGGTTGCCCTTTCGGGCAGCCCCTCCTCACCGAGAATCATCCCGGTTCGGCAGTTGCCGAAGATAGCTGTTGGACAGATTCAGGAGCAGTTGCCCCGCTTCGAATTGGTTCTTTGTGGAACCGTTCTGAATGAGGCGATTATCTTCTAAACTGTAATTGCTTCCATCCTCATAATCGTTGCCAGTCACATAAATACTCGTGTCGTTAAGAAACGATCCGGTCGGCAGAAAATGCCTCAGCGGTATCAGATTACTGCTCTGGTTGAACAAGTCCTGGCCAAAATACAGCTGATCCTTCAGCGGTAAACCCAGCAAATTAGCCACCGTTGGAAGTATATCGATTTGTCCGCCCGTGCCGGCCATCACCTTCGGCAGCTGCCCGCCCGGCGAGTGTATAATTAGTGGAACGTTGAACATATCGACGTAATCGTACTTATGTCCGATCAAAGATTTCAGAAGTTCTTTCTCCTTGCGGTCCAGTGTGTACATCGGCAAACCTTGATGGTCGCCATAAAAAACAAGGAGGGAATCATCCCATAATCCGCTTTTCTTCAAACCCTCCAGAAATTGCCCCATCGCATCGTCCGCATAATTTTGCGCGCGAAGGTAGTCTCCCAAAAGGGTACCCTCGTATTCCTCTGGCAGGGTCATTCTATACTTTTCCTCCGGAATATGATAAGGATGATGTGCGCTCATGGAAATCACCATGGCATAAAAAGGCTGCGAATTCGCATCCAAACGGACTAACTCCGGCAGCGTTTTCTCGTAAAGCACCTCATCGGAGGAGCCGAAGGCGATATAATCGTCCTTGCCGAAGAAAGCCTGATCATAATAAGTTTTAAAGCCGACCGCTTTATACAAATCGTTCCGGTTCCAAAAATCAACACGGTTCGTATGGAAAGTGGCTGTATAATACTGGTATTGATTTAGAAGCCGGGGCAAACTCGGCAATTCCTTCTCCATGTAATCCGAAGAGGTAGCAGGCTCGTTTGGGGGACATAGAAAGAAGTATTCACCACGAATTCGGCATCCGACGTCGTTCCTTGTCCGGTATTCGCATAGAAGTTATGAAAATACGTGTTCTCCCGAGCCAGTCGATTTAGATTCGGGGTAATCTCATGACCGTCCAAAGTTAAACCGATGAGAAAGTTCTGAAACGATTCCAGCTGTACGATAATCAAATTTTTCCCTTGATCAAGGCCAAAATATTTCGATACCGTCGGCATTGTGACACCTTTTATCGAATGTAGCCTCTGCTGCGTAATGTCTTTGGAGTCTATCATTTCTTCTTCATCGAAAGCATCGGCAAGTAAGGTATAGACTTCATAATTTAGAATCCCCATGCTCCCTGCCTTTTTGATTTCATTCATATTGGCCTGATTAGACCAGACATTAAAAACACAGAGTCCGAGCGAGACGGAAAACGTGCAAGCGAGAGCCTTTTTACTGAGCGGTTGCATGCCCCATTGCTTCCATTTTGCAATATACTTTGATCGAAACATGAAGAAGATGAAGAGAACGACATCCAAAAAAACAAATAAATAGTACGGTGCAATCAGGGAGTACGTACTTTCTCCCACATGCGTGATTTTTTGGGCTTGTTGCAAATGATGATAAGTAGGGATCACACCATAATATTTGTAATACATCAATATGGCAAAATAGATTAATGACATCAGGAAGTTAGACAGCATGTAATACAACATCTTTCGTTTTGCGGCGAACCATTCAATCAAACTGAACACGATCAGAAAAAACGGAAATTCCGTAATCACCGTGCCCCAACCCGGCCCTTCGTTAAATACGACGTACCAGGCGACCATGCTTTTCAACAGCAGAACTACACTAAAGACAACAAGAAGTCTTCCTCTTGCATTCATTATTTTTTGCATTTCTCTCCGTTCCTCAGTTGTTCAGATTTGGTGTGCCGGCCACTAGCCCCTATCTTACACTGGGGAGGCTTCTGCAGCATCGTCCAAAAGGGAAAGGATAACTCTGCCCCTTCGGGCAACATAGGCGCAAAAAAAGCATGCGAATGATTGCTCTCGCATGCTTTTAAATCTACATTTTTAATATTCCGCGTTCCAAAGCTTGAATCGCTTCAAGTCCGCCCATGACCGGCATATTCAAATCCATCAAAATGACATCCGGGTTGATTGAACCCAGCAGTTCCAATGCTTCCTGACCATTATTAGCCTCGCCCTGAACATCACAAGTCCGCATGATTTGAAAGTAAACTGCAGTTCATCATACACCCAATCCCTTGTCTGAAAGGTTGCCAGTTGTCTCGCTTTGTAAGTGCCTCTGCCATCATATCTTTAAGTACAAAAAAGAGCCTCACACAAGTTGTATAAATTTATGTGAAGCCTCCCTTCTACTTCATGTTTCCTACGACTTTCACTCTCAGTCTCGTCGCATTTCCCGGATGATAAGCCAGCGGGGTTTCTTCCACTTCCACGAGCTCCACCGTAGCCGGATCAGCGCCAGCCAGCACCGCCTGCTGCACGGCTTTTTCTTGCGCATCTTTTAATGAATCCTCACGTGGCTCAGTAGAATAGATATAAATTTGTTCATATTGTCCACTGATTTGAGCAATACACGCGCCAATGGCGTTGGCTACGCCCCCGTTCTCAGGCTTAATCATATGAGATACCCCGCGAATCGTATCCGGTATAACGACACTGCCGCCGCCTACCAATACAAGCTCAACATCTCCCGAGGATGTCTTCATTTTATCAATGGCCTGCTCAATGATGGTTGCAATTTCAGCTTGCACCTTTTTAGCGAAGTCTTCATCCAGATGCGCTACCAAGCTCTTATCCCCGACGTCCGCGAGACCAAGTCGTACGGCAATGTCTGTTGTAGTCAGCGTATGTCCGCCAAAGACCAGCGCTTCCTGTCCAATCTTGTATCCTACGCTGTCAGGTCCCACCGTAATTTTACCTTTCTCCGAACGCACAATACTTCCGCCTCCCAGCCCAACGGAGATAATATCCGGCATGCGGAAATTCGTGCGGATATCGCCAACCTCGACTGCAACCGAGGATTCTCTTGGGAACCCGTCCTGCAAAACCCCAATGTCCGATGTAGTCCCTCCCACATCGAGAACCATCGTATCTTTGATCTTCGCCAAATAAGAGGCACCGCGTATGCTGTTCGTTGGCCCGCATGCAATGGTTAGGATCGGAAATTGTTTAGCGTAATCGATCGACATTAAGGTACCGTCATTCTGGCATAAAAACACCGCTGCGTCTGTAATGCCTTCTTCTTCTAACGCCTGCACAAATCCTTGGGTTGTCGTTTCAATAACCTTGCACAATGCTGCATTCAGTATGGTCGCATTTTCCCTCTCGATTAAACCGACCGAACCGATCAGGGAAGAACAGGAAACAGGGAATTCCGGTCCATACACTTGATGGATGAGATCTCGAACCTGTAGCTCCTGATCATTTTTAATGGATGAAAACACACCAATGACCGCGATGGACTCGACACTGCTCCCCCATTCCTCTAAAAGAGCTATAATTTCAGCTTCGTCGACTTCTCCAAGCACTTGGCCGTCATATTCATATCCGCCATGAACGAGTGCATATTTACCCGACAGCTTCCGAACCATATCCTCAGGCCAGGACGTGTACGGCGCAACGGAAGCCGTTGCCGGGTAACCCAGACGAATGACGCCGACTTGGGCCAGCTTTTTGCGCTCAACAATGGCATTCGTGCACTGGGTTGTACCTAACATGGCATGCGTGATTTGGGTTTTATCCATATTCGATTCCTGCAGCAAATTCCGGAGCGAGGTTTCAATACCCGTTCTAATATCTAGACTTGTTGGTGATTTCACCGCATGAACCAGATGATAATTCTCATCCAAAATGATGGCGTCTGTGTTGGTGCCGCCTACATCGATCCCGATTCTATACATTCTCAGCCACCGCCTTTTTCACCATTTCCTCAATAGGAACATAATCGTAATCATATCCGAAGTATCTTGGTCCTGCCGTCTGGATTCCTTTTTCCGTTCTCCACTTATCATGAGCGGGCAGTCCAATAACCCGTACGCGTTTACCGTATTTCAGGCTCTCCGTAGTTACAGGCGACAAGGTTTCGTAATCAACCAGACAGATCAAATCGGGGGTCATCGCTATAACTTGACCGTTCTTTTCGGCAACCAGGTTTTCATTTTGGAAATGAACCTTCATCACTCCGTCTTTATGTGCCTCGATTCCATCGAGATGCATTTGACCGAGGTTAAAACCGCCCTTGGTTTCCCGGATGACATCCACGATTTTACCTTGGAAAAGCTCATAGCCGGACACAAGGTTCAGCAGCTCTTGAAGCTTATCGCCTGCGTCCCGATTCTTCGATGTAATGATTTCTCCAATCTGTTCGGAGAGGGTCACGATATGATGAACGCCGCTTTGCTTCATTTGAGCACCCGTTGCCGGGTACAGACTTACTAAAGCACTGGCGCCCATTTCAACCGTGGCCGCTCTGGCGAGCCGTTCCGTCCACTTATTATCAATGGTCTCAAAGATGCCGATATTCCCTTTTTCATCCGTAATCGCCATCGGTGTCGCCGGAATGCCGTCCAGGTTAAACGTCACCATCTGCAGCTCCGGGAACGCCCGCCCCATACCGTCACAGTCGATCAGAGGCAATCCCAGCTGCGCCGCAACAACGATGGGAATCATGGAATTGACGCCTCCCGCTTCCATCGGAAACGTGCCGGCGATCTGTTCTTCTCCCAAGTAATTTGCTAATTTTTGAAAAACCTTAACAAACTCGTCCCCTCTGGGGAATTTCTCCACTAATACGGATGGCGCCCCCATCATCGCGGCCGGAATGAAAAAGTCCTCATCCTCAATCTCATCGACTGAGCATAGTTTTACAGGACCAAACTTCTCAATGGCCGAGAGAGCCATCAATTTACCGATGTAAGGGTCTCCCCCTCCGCCGGTTCCCAGAAATGCTGCGCCAACGGCGATGTTTTCAACAGCTGCTTTATCTAAATATCTCATTCATGATTCCTCCAATATAACGGTTTTCTGAGCCGATAAACGATAGCCTGCATAATACACGACAAAAGAAATAACAATCCCGATCAACGGCTGATTCGGTACTTGCGGCAAGCTTGGGAACAAGGATAACACAACAGGGGTACTAGCAATCACCGCACCCAACAGCCAGGAAACGACGCCCAGTGTATTCACGCCTTCGACCTCATGCCAGCGGCTCTTATCCCCTCTTCCAAGCATCCAGTAAGATGCGATCATCACGCCTGCAACCGGTGGAACCATAGCCGACAGGATGGACATGATCGGAGTGAAATAGTTCAGTATACCGACGACGGCCAATACGGTCCCAATGGTTCCCGCGATGCCGACGGCCCATTTTTCTTTTTCCTTCGATACGTTGAACACGTTAATGAAGGCAAATCCGCCTGAAATCGCGTTCACGAGGTTGGTCTTCCACGTAGCCAGGATCAACACCACGCCGCCAACAAACGGAGTCGTAATGCTCAAAAAGGTTGCTGTAATATCGCTGGCTTGGTAAGCAATCGTCAGGACAGCCCCTGCACCGATCATCAGCAAGCCTGCCGGAACAATCCCGATTAGAGCCGCTTTCAGGACATCGGACCGTTTTCCAGAAAATTGCGAATAATCTCCCGCGATGACTGCACCCAGGGCAAATGAACCCAGCGTTACCGCCAGCCCGTCCGTAAAGCTCATCGCTCCCTCAGGCTTATAATGCTGAATGATCTGCAGGGAGTCACCGGTCAAGGCTTCGATAAGACCAAATATGCTGATTCCCACCAATAAAGGAACGGCGATATAACTGATCACCCGCAGCACTTTAACGCCATAGACGGCCGATATCACCATCACGAAACCGCATATAAGAGATGCCAATGGCACCGGCATGTTCACTCCGGTTTTGGCTAGCAGGTCTGCCAAGGCTGCGCCGCACACATTCGCCTGGATCCCGAACCAGCCAAGACACGCAATCGCGAGGATAATCGACAGAATCGTACGAGACCCTGTTTTGCCGAATACCTGAGCTGCGACCTGAACGGTCGGCTTTCCTAAGTCCGTGCTTTGAATGCCCTGCAAAATCATGAGCAGTACAATGATTGCGTAGCCTGCCAACGTGACGAGCAGTGCTGTGGATAATCCCATTCCTGCGACAAGCGCATTCCCTACCAACAAACTCGGGATGCTAATGACCGCGCCGGCCCAGATGATTCCGAGACTGAACCAGGATTGATGCTTTTTAACGGCTTTCATATGATCCCCCCTAATCTTGTTGGTTCGAATATTTGTTTCTTATTGTAAAAGATGAAGCAGGTCAGCGTCTTTTTCAGATAACAAAAAAAAATCCGATGTTTTTGTCTTATTGGACAAAACATCGGAACTTTTTAGTTATGGATGTGACGGTAGACCATGCAGGCCGTATAAACATCGTACGATTCCGAATTGATGGTCACATCATATCCTATGAGCTCGCAAATTTTTTTAATGCGATATTTCACCGTATTTTTGTGGACGAACAACAGCTTGCTGCAGTCATCCATATTCCCCTTCGCATCCAGAAGAAAAGTCATCAGGGTGTTCAATGCGTCAGGGTCGTCCATGATAGGCTCCAAAACGGACAAGCATTCTTCCGTCATCTCTTCCCCTTGTTTGCTGAGGTCTATGGCCCGTTTCATGGAACGGACTTCAGCCGCGGTGTATAGTTTGCGGTTATGATAGATGCGGTGAACCTCTTTAGAGACTCCGTTTACGAGCTGGTACATACGGCGTACGTCCTGGGTGTTCCGCATCCTCGGAGAATAAACGATGCTTGATATTTCAGCGGTGAGACTCGTGGTTTCGATATATTCCACTGCGATTTCAAACTCATTGTATTTATAGGAGCAATTCCCCAGCAACACAACAACGCAGTGATCGATCGTTTGAATGACCGCGGTTTTATAATATTGCGAGAGATGCGCTTTCAAGTCTTCCCTTATCCTTCTTTCCTCCGACAAATCCCGGATGTAAACGAGCCACATCATTTGGATGGCGGAAACGTCAATATGGAGCAAACTGGCCAATCTGCGCATTTTTTCGCTTTCATCATTCACGATGGCTTTAACCAAAGCGTATTCGCTGACCTCGTTATGCTTGTCTCCCCACAAATTGATGGCCACCTGCACCACCTCGCTGACTTGCTCCATCGTCTTCGGCGGCAGCTTCGTATTCTCTTTAATGAGAAACAGGTAAAGGATCTCCCCGTTTTTTTGATGCACACGTTTGTATTCAACAAAGCAGGACGAATCCAGCTCGCCTTCTCCTATTCTGTCATTCAAAATGGAGGGCGCCATGGACCGGATTAAATTCGCAACATCGAGCGAGGAATTCCGCGGCCACATGACACGATTGATGATATCCAGGCTGCTGTTTGTCAGAACGATGTTCGCTTTCATCCGGTCCGACAGCAGTTTAAGGGTAATTTCCACGCTCCGCAAATGTTCCGGCAGCAGCGAGACCTTTTCCAGTGATTCATTCACGAAATGCTCATTCACATTCTGATTGCTTACGATGGCCTCCATGACTTCATAAATAACTTCATTGTACCTAAGAGAGTAATCGTTTCTCGGCATGCAAATGATAATAAAATTCAGAGATTCGGCCAGCTCGCGCACTTCATCGGCTATATCTGGCATGATAATGCCAACATAGTACAAAATCAATCCCACTTCACCAAGGTCATGCAAATATTGAACCGTTTTGCATTGCTGCTCCACGCTGTCCTTAATGGAATAAAAAGAGCTAATGACCAGTTCTTCGGCATACCATTCTTCTTGAACGGTTTGAATAATTTGCGAGAAGAAATTGACATCCGCCACCTCTAACACAGATAAAGAGGACACGGTCTGATGAAGCCTGCTTGTTCCAGTGACCACCTGAGCTCCTCTAAATGAAGGCAGCTGCAGTAAATCTTTAACGGTTACCCCAATTTAACCACCACTTTTTTGTTCGATTCATGCTGCTCGTATTCTTCAATCGGTGCGTAGTCCTTAATAGATTATTCATCCAGAAGGAGATCCTCGTAGAAATAGCCGGTTAAAACCAGACTATGAGACTCGGCATAACGCAGCAGCCTAAATAGGCTCATTAATAATAGTATAACCCTCGTTATGATAAGCAACCAAGTAAGTTCCTTTGCCAACTTGAATTTTTTTTGCATAATCGGTCTGGCCCACTAAGACATGTGATGGTCTTCCATGGTTAACTATTTACCTCTTTAACTCTAAATAATTCATATTATAATCTTCGTCTAAGAAATTCATCACTCCAGAAAATCCATTTAATTCCCATTCTCCATTTTTGTTTGGAATAAATATGTATTCTCTTTTCCAATCCTTTAACTTCTCATCATCACCAACATATTCTTCCTCAATGCTTAATCTAGTTTGATTAAAAAACTCATTCTCGAAGTAACTCTTATAAACGACCGCATTTGTTATAGTTATTCCTTTATGAAAGAGTGTAGGGTATAATGTGTTCTGCTCTACATACATATCTGACTCGGGATCAGAATCCATATTATGGATAAATAATATGGATAGAATATCCTTAGCATGGACTCCAAACTCTTCGGTAAAAGATTTCTCTAATTCCTTATACTCCAGTTTTGACACCTTTTCTCTCAATGCTAAATCAATGATCATTTTCTCTTTCTTCTCAACCATTTCTATTGCAGTGTTTAAGTCGAAATCAATGGTTTCTTCTTTTATCGGCTTTAATTGTTCTGATGATTGACAAGCCGATAACAACAAAATAACCAGAATAAGTAAAAACAAGTAGGATTTCTTCACAATTAGCTACGCTCCCCTACAATTACACCCTTCTTTTAATCTATATACATCATAGTTTTTACTAAGTTTGGCCGTAGTCGCGTAATTCATTAAATTATAATGATCTCCGTAATCAGTATTCACGACGTCCGACGAATATTGAAGTGTCCGCTGCCTATACTTCCAAGCCAATAACATCCCCGGACCATTGGCGAATACTCAATGCGTGAATACGCTGTTACATGACGCACCCAATTTCTTCGAGATACTTCCACACAGCTTTACTTTTTTTGTTTTTTTACTCTATTAACGTATATTTCAGTAGAGTTTTTTCAAAAAAAACGTCACTTATTTATTTGTTACCGAGTTGTTCCGCCAAACCGATTAGAAGTCCTTCGGTTCCACGAATGTAGCAGAGCCGATACGAATCCTCGTATTGAACCATTTCGCCAACGAGTTGCGCACCATGCTTAGTAGTGAGTCTGGATACCATCTCATCAATGTTTTGAACTGTGAACATGACGCGTAAATAACCAAGGGAGTTTACAGGAGCCGTCCGGTGATCGGATATCGTAGGTGGGGTGAGAAATCGCGAAAGTTCAAGTCGGCTGTGGCCATCTGGGGTAACCATCATAGCAATCTCTACACACTGAGTACCTAGTCCGGTTACGCGACCAGCCCATTCCCCTTCGACAGTCGTTCGCCCTTCGAGGGTCAAGCCAATCTCCTCGAAGAAAGAAATTGCGTCATCAAGGGATTCTACAACGATGCCGACATTGTCCATTCTTAGTAACTTATTTTTTTCCATAGTTTTTTTCTCCTCGTGTACAAATTTTCTGTGGGTGAATGGCCCGAAGCGTGAACATGGTGTTACGCCTATACCCTCTTCTTGATTAACTTTCAAATTGTCTTTCCAGTCTTTCCAATGCTCTTTTATATTTCTCGAGTCGCAGGTAATCTTGTTCTGAAGGATCTTGTATTCTTGATGAATTCATATTCTCTTTAATATCAGCTATCTTTACATTTCTAGCTATTCGGTTCTTTAATGTTTTATCAATGAATTCTTCATAGTTGTCTTCCTTAGCTCTTGTAAATAAATTAATAGCTTCTAGTATCTCTTCTTCTTTGAGTTATATAATACTTCGTTTCTCAAGCTCTATTATTATTTTGTCCGTAATTACATCCATTGGTTCAAGACCAGATACAATTAAATCACAATCGGCCATGACATTTGAATTTATAGCTTGGTATAAATTTCGCACTACGATAAGATACTGAGACAAATATTCTTCGAAGTTTTTTAAAGTTTCACTTGGAGAGTACTCAGCATTTTGTATCCCTCTTAAAATCCTACGAGCCAGTGCTACCTCTAATGGAATATCAATACAGATTACGAAATCAATTAATTCGGCCATTCCTTCCCGACCTCTACCGAATGGTTCTTCGACTATAATGTATTTTTCTGATTTTACCATTTGGTTGTTAGGTAGTTTTATCGATTTGCCTTGAACCAACTCATTTAAGTCTCTATTAAAATTTGGGTTTTGAACTAATTTAGGGTCGGCACCTTTTTCCAACCACTCCACAAAATCATCTGGATATTTATTAGTTGAAGCATAGTCATCAAAGTGGAATGAGATTGCATCAACAAGTTTATCTCTTAATTGCTTTGTTAATGTACTCTTACCTGAACCAGATGGTCCACTTACTGCAATTGTAAAAGCAGATTTATTCATTGTTTTTATTCCTTTCTTTTATGTACATTGACAGCAATTTCAGTTAACGTTTATGTGTATCTACGAATCCTCACCGACTAAGGCTCTGGAGGAGCCGGCCGCGATGCGGTTAGTCGGTCAGGGTTGTCCGCCTGATTCAGCTTCCATGAAATGCTTCGGGCGGACCAAGGGACGACGTCAGTCGGCCCGCTACGTGAATACTTTGTTATAGGAGGTTAGGACTACTTCGAGTTACCCCAAATATTCTTTTCACTCTTTGTTATTATTTCGTAAGCAATTTCAAGGATTGTCTTATCTCGTATAATCATGAATTTTGTTGAGTACTCATTACAATGTATAAGTGACTCGCTCATTACTTCTAATGCCTCATCTAATGTCATCCATTTAACCGTCATACCGAGTTGTTTTTCACTTTCACTTAGGTTTAAACTGCATATCCTTTTCCTTACATTTGCTATCCAACAATAAGATATCTGCAAAAAGTTATTTTTTGCTTTATGTTCTTCAATATACCCCAGTTCATAAGTTGATTCTGCCTCATATCCAGTCTCTTCTTTAATCTCCCTTAAGAAAGACTGCTCTTTTGTTTCTTTTTCTTCGATTCCTCCTCCTGGCAATTTGTATAGATCAGGTTTTGACATGTACATCATGGCTACATTCAACGCTCCATCAATTAACACACCTCTTGAAGCAAATCGTGACACTGGCTCTATCAATTTAATAGGGCCTCCGAGAATCTCATGATCAGTAATTTTTCTAATCAACTGCATTTAAGCTTCAATTCCTTTAATCGAGGTTTTATAATGGTCTTCTAAACGCTTCATGAAGTCGCCTCCCAAAATATATTTAAGGGGCTTGTCCCCGTAGCGAATACTCTGTTATGTAATACCGCAGTCCTCTTCGATAAACCTTAAGAAATCTGGTCATTCCACATTCTCGTTACCTCTTCTAATTCTAAGTCATCAAACTGCATTTTATAAATATCTGGTTTCTTTAATTGATTCAAAAACTCCAAGCCAAAAGCTGAATCAAAATGATTCATCATCAAAGTCATTACAAGACCATGAGTCCCAATTGCTATTCTCTTCCCTCTGTGCTCTTTAAATATGAGCTTTAGAACTGAGATTGCTCTTTTCTGACAATCTGCATTAGACTCTCCACCCAGCAAGGTATAATCAGGGTCATTAAAACTCTCTCTGATACTAGAAATTAACTCTGCATTATCAATAATATAAGATGCAAAATGACGTTCTCTAAGATTTTCAAATACCTCAATATCTAACTTTAAGTGCTTGGCCAATCCCTCAACACTAAGAATTGCTCGAGTATAAGGACTTGATATAATCTTATCTATTCCTTCACCTATAAGTAACTTCGTTACTTTTTCAATATCAGCCTTTCCTGTTGGGGTAAGCCCTCTTATTCTTTCATTTCCTTCATTATATGGTGATTCCCCATGCCTAACCATATAGATAATTGTCTTCATACAGGACTCCTTTAGATACTTTCATTAAATATCACACTATGATTCACAAAACGTTGTAGTGTTCACGACGTCCCATCACCTTAAGCCCAAAGAGCGGCCGTGACGCGGTAGGTGATCTATTCCTGACCGTTCATGAAATCTTGTAAACCCAATCACTTATATCATTTAAAACGTGAGTACGGGACGTGCTGGCGAATGCCCTCTCAGGTTACTTTCAGAATAGTCTTGATTCGATAGCTGGCCTGTGAGAAGTCATGTGTTTTGGTGAAGTCGTTATGGACAATAACACAGTCGATACCAGCCGCCACGGCTGAGTTCAACCCTCTGTTTGAATCCTCTACAACCAGGGTCTCTTCTTTGGTAGCTCCCAAGCGCTTTAGGCCGGTCAAGTATGGTTCCGGGTGCGGCTTGGTGCGCTCATAGTCTTCTCGAACAAGGACGAAATCCATGAATTGTCTAATCTGGCGCTTTTCGTGAATAAGTTGAAAATCCGCACGTTTTGCAGTCGTCACGATGGCCATGCGGACGTACTTTGACAGTTCGGCTAGAGTTTCAACTACGCCTTCAATCTCTATGGTTTCTGTTCTTAGATATTCCTGATAATAGACGTTGCGGACCTCACGCTGCTTGCTTATCGTCTGTTCATTAATGCCTGCCGCCCTAGCTTGGGACCAAGTGCCCAGCGACTGGGTCATGTCGCGGAGGTATTGATCTTTATCCAAGGTAAATCCAATGTCAGCCAGAGCGCGTTCTCCCGCTTTGTAATACCAGTATTCTGTATCAACCAGAACACCATCATGATCGAAGAGTATGTACTTTTTCATTGTTTCGTTCTCCCTTACATATTCTTCATGAGTTCTTAAGTAATCTCGAAATAATAAATCGAATTGTTCAGACCAGCTACCTGCTTGCCTTACATGAATATGGGTTATCCTAAAGATTTCAAGTCCAGATATGATCCATCTGGTTTGTATTTATTGTCTAAATAGCTTTTGGCTTCCTCGCACTCACGAACTCCCGTAGGGAGTTGCCGCGGCAATCACTTCCTCGAATCCACGTCTGCGGCCGAGAACGTCAGCCGATGCGTGAATGCTGTTAGTCAAAGTCGCTTTGAATTACCCTCACAATCTATTCCATATGTTTTTCTTCAATGTATACAATTTCGATTTCCGGAAACGACTCTCGGACTTTATTTGCAAGCGATCGAACTCCAAACACCTCGGTAAATGTGTGGCTCCCTACAATCAAATTGATCTTTGAAAATTCAGCATACTGAATTGTATATAACGTCTTCTCCCCTGTTATATAGACATCACACTGTGCTTCCAAAGCTTCTCTTACATGTTTCGTACCATCGCCTGCTCCCGTAAGGATTCCGATTCGCTGAATTGACTGCGTTCCAAAGTTCCAAGCCTTTACCTCTTCATTGCATTGCAATTTCAATCGAGTCACTAACTCATTGAATGTAATTGTCTCAAGCAATTCTCCTATCCCGATTCGACTTTCTCCATTCAAATAGTATGATCCTTGGATCATTTGTATTTGACCGATTTCATTTAATAACGACTGTCCTGTACCAAAATTAGCATAGTCCAAAGGTAAATGTATGAAGAAGTGGGCAATATCATAAGCTTTGAGCCTGCGCACGCACTCGTCCTTCATTCCATAGATGAAATTCCAAGCGTCATGATGAGTTATCATTATATCGATCTTTTTCTCATATGCTTGTTCAATCAATTCCGGTGTAATATTCGTTGAATAGCCAATTCGTTTACATTCTCTTTGAGTTTTATTGGTGAAACCATATTCCCCTTGATCTTTAAATTTAATAAGTAATTCCCCAAAGAGTGATCCAATCATTGCATGAAACTGGTTTAGATACACCTATGATTGCACCTACTTTCATTATCTTCTAGCGAATTCATCTAACGTTTCTGTATTCACGACTCAGCGTCTGCTGAGCGCCCGGCGAATGCTGGGCCAAGGACGAAAGTCCGCAGCGTGAATATTATGTTAGACGTAGTCCTCGACTTCCTGATGTTGCTCACAAGGATCTTCAATCAGATCTGCCTAGGTTTTAAACTGTCTTTTAAATTCTATGTTTCATTATGTATTATAGATGTCTTTGAGTTTTAACCATATTTCGTACCAAAATGTTTTTTGATTTAAAGGCTTTATCACCATAGTTTGTCCTTCTTTTCTATTTAAATAAACGGCGTCATCTTGCTGTAAAAGCTCATCATCGAACTTAAATACAATATCTCTACAGTCTTGTTGATACTTTTTTTCTCTTGTTTCTGACCACTCTGCTTTTTCAATAGAATATCTTCTTCTCATCAGCAGGTCCCTTCTGAAAATAGTTCTACTGTTAGGAAGCAATTTAATGCTTCCCCACCTATTCTGAATACTTTGAGGATTTCGCCTAACGTTCTATCTTCTACCGGACCGAGGGCGTATGCCCGATGCGTGAAAATAGTGTTATCGGATGTCAATGCCTTCCTCAATACCTCTAAAGTTCTTTATACATGCTTCGCTTTGTCATCAGATATTATAGATTTCTTGCCTTAATCACTAAGGTTACAGGAAGCATCCTCGCTCTCTTGGCCAAATCGCTTTTATCGTCCCGCGATTGCATAATCTCATCATCAGTTTGCTCAATCAATTGCTCAATTACAAATCCCGCTTTCGCCAGAGCGTTCACATAGGTTGATAGCTTACGGTCCGCTAATAATAGCTCACCTTCATCAACAGCTACCGGATACCAAGCTTCATCGAAATAACTCTTTCTAAAAACAAACCTACCATTATCATCAGTAACGCATCTGTGTATAGGATGAGACCAACTGAAAATAAATACACCATCTTTTTTAAGATACGTAGCGATACGGCAAAAGGTACCTTCAAGGTCGGTTGTCCAACCGATGGCATAAATCGAATAAACATAGTCAAAATAATCCGCCGGTATGCCGCATTCTTCTTCCATGGGAGAACAGATGAATTTTGCCGATAGACCGAGCGATTCCAAATGCTGCGTTGCCTTTTCAATTTGTTTTTCCGATATATCCACAGCCCATAGTTCAGATGCGTTTCGTTCCCCTTGATATTGCAAGGATTGGCCGTTGCCGCAGCCGATCTCCAGCAGTTTTTTTCCTGAGATATCGCCAAAGAGCTGGCATTTTTCTTCTGAGATAAACCCTCCATAATAAGGAAGTGAAATTGCTCTTAAGAAGTCATTGCCTTTTGTATCCCAATAGAGCCTGTTTGTCTTATGAACAACATTCTTATCCATGTTTTCCGAAATGGTTACGCCAACTTCGCCAGCGCCAATAAGGATTGATCCTCTATTTACAGACTTCTTGTCCATGAAGACACCTTCCCCAGAATAGTTTCTAATTCAGATTTGCATTAATATCTATGAACAACCTACAAAATGTTCTTAATATAAGTCCCATACGCTAAACTCATCAGAGAACCCGATAATTACTTCAAGTTCATCAGGTATATAATCGTTATCTAAATGATAAGCCGTTAACCGCGCGTGACCTTCTAATACAACTACTCGCGAATTCTCATTCATAGACACAAATATTAATCTTGGAAAAACTTTACCGTTCTTGAGAGCTAAGTTGATATCTAGAAATCCTTGGTTACTAATTCCAAAGACTTCAATTTGATTCATGATATTTTTCGATGCCTGCAAAGGAAGTCTAGTATTACTTGATAATTCATTCCAATAACTATAGTTGATGTACATTACTTCGTTTAGATCTTGCTTCTCAAAGAAAGCTTTATACCATTTAACTTCTGTAGGAAAATTCTCAAACAAATCCGTATTGCGACCGAACCCCCTTGTCTGACCCAGAATATCTCGTCTAATTTGGTTCTCGGCTTGATCATTCAAATTAGGTTTAATAAGTAAATTCACATCATGGTCTCCAAGTGCATTTAATATTCCTTCCTTAAATCTATCTGAGTTAACCTCTGCAAATAAGAATTCTGCTATTACTTCATCTTCTTGAACTTGACTAACTATCTTCAATTGTTAATCCTCCATAAATATGTTTTGTGCTGATTTCCTATAACGTTACTGTATCCACGACGTCCCAATGACTTAAGACTGCGATAGCACCCGGGCGCGACTGTGCTTAGTCGGTGCGGATGTGTCCGACTGATTCTACTCCTGCCGATCTCTTCGGGCGGACCGAGGAGCCGTCAGGCTCCGATGTGTGGATATGATGTTATACAAAGCTACTTACCTCGTAGAATTACTATCTATCTTTATAAACCTAATTCTGATAACGATAAAAAGTTTTCTTTCTCCTCATCTATTACGAAACTTGAATAGCCTGGTCCAAGCATCATAAATGCATTATAATTTGCTCCATTATAAAATCTGTTGTATTTTGTATAAAAACCAAAATATGATACCTCATCTGCAGCACTAGAAAATGTAGATCCAAATGTCTCTATCCTTGCTCGAATATATTTAATTAAATAATCAGAATCGAAGTCTCTTTTGCATTTATTAACAATATGCTCCAGTGAAAATACATCAATAGCCCATGGATATTGATTTGATTCTGCTCCCCGTTCAAGTAATAGATGTATCTTATTGGCTAAGCTTAAATAAGTAGTTAGTGTTACTGCAACAATTATTACATTTTCCGGTTTAATTATATTTAAATTAAGAATAAGATTTCTCTTATTCTTATTATCATTATCATAATAAACTGCCGTGCCATTACGGATATTCTCAATTACTCTGAGTCCCTGGTTATAAGCCTTTTGAATACTTTCTTTAAAATCTTCAGCTAAACGTACTTTCGATTTCATATAGTTTCTAAAAGGTTCACGAAGCGTAGATGATTTACATTCAAAAACTATAACTGTATCGTTATGAAGTACAATTATGTCTTGCTCATTACCCATTTCATCATATAAGCCCTTAAATATTTTTGATTCTTCAAATAAATTCAATAAAATTTCCATGCAATAGTTTTCTGTAATGTCACCTTTTTTTGAAAGAAAGCTTTTATTATCAAAAAGCATATTGTTTAATAACCTATCTAAAATAAAATAGGTTCTTGGAAAAAGCAAAAGATTATTATAAGAATACCCTACCGTGTGGTTTGTAATTTTTTTTATATCCGTAGGATAGTGTATTAATTCCTCTTTAGATATTTGGATTTCTTTAATAAAAGTATCTATAAATGCTAGTGGAATATTATAGTTTATTAATATTCTTTCAGCCAATAGCTTTGGAATTAATAAGTAGAATGGCATATTACCTACAAAAGCAAATAACTCGGGATGATGTTCTATATAATAGTTATGAATTAGTTCAAGATGCTTATTCTCCTTTAGACAAAACTCTATTTTCATAAGGGCATAAATCCCTTTAACTATTTCATTACTCTTAAAGTCTCCACCAAAATTATTATTAAACAATTCTGAATTAGAATTGATAAAGTTATTGTATTGTCTCAATGTGATTAGATGGTAATCAAAATGATAGGACATAAATGCATCGGTAGTGATACTATCAGTGTGGGTTTTATTCTCTTCAACAATTGACCAATAATAAATGTCCTGTATTAATTCGATTTTTTCACTAATATATGAATACTCCTCTTCAAAATCTATTGTTTCCTTATTTCCTAGATAACCATTACAAGAATACAAATAGATAATATCTAGAAATAATTTTAGTGAGAAATCTGATTTGTTATTTTCCTTAAAATTCATATTCGATTTAACTATAATATAATTAAAAAGTTTCAACACAGTTTCCGGATTTAATAATCTATATCTTTCAATTATCTCTTTCATTACTTCATCAGGTTTTTCTTCTTTACGAAAAGAACTAATTGTCTCATCCATGAGATATCTCCTTTATTAAATTAATTGGTAGTTTCGTATAAAGTTCTTGTATCTACGAACCCGAGAGGCTTAAGGAGCGTCAGCGACTGGGTCCTCAGGACTTAGCCTCGCAGGGTTCTGAGCTGATTTCACTTCTCTGCTTACCTCTTCTTGCGAACCAGGGGCGTAGCCCAAAGCGTAGATACTATGTTAGGTGATGTTGCCGCTTCTTCGAATACTCCCTGTCCACATGTCTCCAGTTCTTATATAAAAACTTCTTTCAATTTTTCCGTTAATAGATTCTTCCGATATTTTATATGCCTTTCTTTCAATATCACTGATTTCTCCTATGGATTCTAAATCACTTTCCCAAATAAAATAACCATTAACACACCTTTCCCAAGTGAACGATATAAAGCTCGGATGGTTATTGATGTATGGAAATGGCTTAGGTTCAGTATCTTTAATAAAAATATGTTCATAACAACTAATTTCCGAATTAATAGCAGTAACAACCTGTGAGTTAGTAAACTCAGGATCACCTATCCAAATCTTCAAATAATATGGTTCATCTAGCTCTTTTAACTTCCTTTCCCACTCAAGATATATTTCAATAAGTTGAAATAGTATTTGGTTTCTAAATCTATAGGGCGGAATCTTCTTACCTACTTCAGAATTACTAATTTGATACAAGTTACAGAATGGATTAATCCATAACTTTACATACTCTTTTCTGTACTTTATTAATATATCAAGATCAAGGTTTTTGAAATGATTCCCCCATAACGGTAGCTTTCTAGCTCTTCTTCTGAATCCTCTTACTTTTTTGCGAATTGATGTTAACTTCATTGAACTCTCCTTCATTGGCAATTTCATCTAACGTTTGTGTATCTACGAACCCGAGGAAGGGAGCCCGTGACCGGGTCCGACGGACTTAGCCTCGCAGGGTTGTGAGCTGAAATCACATCATCGCATACCGCTTCTTGCGAACCAAGGGCAGTACAGCCCGCAGCGTAGATAAGATGTTATCGGATGTTCATATCCTCTTCGAATTAGCTTAATTACTTGGAATTCTCTATTTTGTCTAATATGATTTTATTGGTTTCTCTAACGATCCATATTTTCGATACCTCGTCATAAGTTGCAATATAATTAGGTAAACCAGATCCTGACAAGTGGTTTGTTTCACTTGATAGCGATTGTTTACTCTGTAGCAAAGGAATAATTTTATCTAGAGCTTCGCGCATTGCTTCATCCGATGATATTCCATTAAAATTAAAATTGTAATGATCATCATTAATTTTCACTTCAATCCCAAATGTTATTTGCTTCTCCTCAACGCCATTTCTCGTTATCTTGTTACATTTTTTGTTTTTTACTTTTTTAAAAGTACGTAATATTACAGTTTTTATACTATCCCACGTTGCACTAGCAAGAATACCTGAAACCAACGCCATAGCTAATGGAGAATTAACTAAGAATGAAAAAACATTAGAAAATTCATCAATCGAAGCAGTAACTTTTCCGTTTTTATCTAAAGGTATAAATTGAATTCCATTCTCATTCAAATCAGAGCTTATTAATAAAAGATCGCTTTCTTCTATGGGCCCCGACAAGTAAAACAAACCTAATTTATATTCAGGTGTAACAGATTCTTTCATGTTGAGCCTCCATATAATGTTAAATTAATTTACATGAATTTCCGATAACGTTCCCGTATTCACGAACTCGAGAGGCTTAATGCGACAACGTCGCCGGGTCGAAGACCAGCCTCGCAGAGTTGTCTGCTGCCACACTTCATAGCTTTAACTTCTATAGACCAAGGGGCCGTTAGGAGCCGCAGCGTGAATGCAATGTTAAATGCTGTCAGGCTCCTCATCGAATTACTCACTTTCGCTTTTTGCCTTTATCAATAAATCATAATCCCTTCGATCTCTCTAATCCTTACAATTTCTTCTCGGACGGTAGTTCTGATATATCCTAGATTTTCATGGGCCACGGTTATTAACCATTCTTCTTTGTCTTTATAAAAACATAGATCTTCTAATAATTCAGGTTGCTTCCATTGATAAAGTCTTTCCGCCTTATGAATCAATAATTGTTCCAATTCTGGTATGCAATCAAAATAATAGACATCCGCATAATGTCCAAACAGTCGTGTTCAGGCCATTCCTCTTGTTTCTTCATCGCTTTTACATATGGGTTTAACTCTTCGATTAGTAATTCACTGTTTTTACTTAACTCAATTTGATCTCTCTTGACTAAGATGAACTCATCACAGATGTTAAATGCCAATGATATTAATTGCCTGTATGTATTTCCTACTGGTTCTTCTAGTATTTCTATCATTAGTATCTCCTTAAATTTAATATAATGGTCTTTATCCCTTGCCTGATTGCATATAACGTCTCGTATATTCAAGACGTCCGACGAAGTCGGATGTGTCCACACATATGCTTCTTTCGAGTCACTCCTGGGACCAAGGGGCTAATGCCCCGAAGCCTGAATATGATGTTAGATGAAGTCATTAATGATACCTTTACGTCTAGCGTTATATAGATACAAAAACCCCTTGCCTGCAAGTTTATCCTTTGTACTTTTACTAATTGTCATATAATTAACCGAAATATCAACTGCACCAGCTATACCAATTCCGGCTAAGCTAACTGCAGGATGAAGATCAGAAATCCTCTGTCCTACTATGCCAGTGTATGTGGCAATCATAGTTGGTGACTTAAGATTTATTATGGATCTGAGTGATGATAAGAAAAAGTTTATACCAGATCCTTTTAACATACTCATTGCTTCTCTTGTTCCTCTTTCGATCATCTCTTTAAAATTTATTGATTTTTCTTTCATTTCAAATTCTGTTTCACAGTTGCTAATCTGATTTTCGAACTCATTAATGATGTTTCGAAAAGCAAGTAATTCATCTCTATATTTCATTTTGAAATTCATTATTTTCTTATATGAAACATCATCACAAGGAGTCGGTAAAATATTTAATGACAAATTAACTACAGGTGATTTATAGCTCCATGGTTTCTTAGAGAGACGTTTTACTGGGTATATACTATTAATTGCAGCTATTTTATCTGTACCAATTACCGTGAAATTCACATCGTTCAATGCTGAGTATTTTGCCAATACGGACATATATAAAGTTGCTAGTTCATTGTCAAAACTCATCCAGTCATCACTAGAAGAAATTAATTCCTCACGTTTAAGCAACTGCATAATTCGATAAGACATCTTATCTCTATGAATATCATATTTATTAATCAATTTTTCGGTATGTAATTGAATTGGATCTGGTCGAAAGTTTGCTCTGTAATTTGGATTATCAAATTTCTTTCGATAGTTTTTAATTTTATCAATACATTCTTTCTCAAAATCATTAAAATACTCACTATTCATTATCTGGTCAGGATAAATTGGACGATAATGTCCTTCATTCTTTAATTCTGCAATTAAGTGGTTACTAGAATATAAATCATATTCTACAGTTCTAGGAACAATAGAGCTCACTTCGTCCCAGTAGAGCAATGATTTTCTTAACCAATTTCCGTCTGGTATAGCTATACTGGGATAGTACATTATTGTTCTTCTCATGTCTTTTCTCCTTATACACCTTAAATGATTTCATCTAACGTTCCCGTATCTACGAACCCGAGAGGCTTAAGTTGCGAACGCGCCGGGTCCCACGGATTTAGCCTCGCAAGGTTGTCTGCTGAGTCACTTCTTCGAAATGCCCCTTGCAGACCAAGGGCCGAATGGGCCGCGGCGTAGATACTATGTTATACGTAGTTACTGCTCTGCTTTGAAAGGCTGCTGAATTCCAACTTTAATTGTTCTAACTTTTTTGCTTGTTTAAATGCTCTTACTAAAAATTCTTCAACAGACAGGTTAAGATAATCCCAGTTCATCGCTTCAATAGAGGTGGGTCCTGAATAATCAGCCTCTACTATTTTTCGCATAATTACAGCCCAGTCAAGCGTGCCATCATAAGGCAATCCATGTTGAGCGTAGCTTCCGTTATTATCATGCAGGTGCGTAGCTTTTAATCGTTCACCGTACACGGACAAAAAATCATATTCTGGATAATATCGATAGTGGTGACTTACATCGTAACAAAAACCGACTTGCGGCGAATCCACTTCGTTCAATACGTGTGTCAAGTTTGTTAAATTCCATAAGTTCTCTAAAGCAAGGCTAACTCCTCGCTGTTCCGCTCTGTCCACAATGTGTTTAAATCTATCCATAGCAAAAGGGTTATGTATATGTTTTTCATCCGGAAGATGTATGACTATTGTTGGTATTTCTAGATTCGAACAGTCTTCAATACATTCCAAGTAGCAATTGACCAAAGCTTCACCCGCCAAATTAGCTAACCAAAGATCATTTTGATATTCGATAGGGGCATGAATGTTTTCAATCGTTAGCCCCGCTTCTCGTGCAAGTCGTGCTCCGCTTCGATGTTCTCCACGACCAAAGCCTTCACTCCACCAAAGCATCACACCATCAAAACCTGCTTTCTTGATCAAGCGATATCGTTCTTCAATAGGCAGTTCATATCCGAACCAATCATAGATACTAATCATATTAAACGCTCCTTTTCTCTTAGGGTATGATTTCATGTTCTTTAAGTTTACCTGATAAAGCAAAAGTGCTGATTTTCGCTTTGAGTAATTACGTATAACGTTCCCGTATTCACGAAACGACCCAGCCTTAGATAGCTCTTATCTTAGGCAGGGTCGTTTGTTGTCTGAGTGTTCTTCCATGATTGTACATCTGACAACCAAGGGGTGGTAGCCCCGCAGCGTGAATACAGTGTTATGCACCGTTACTGTCTTCGAAGCATCACCTAAAAACCTTTGATCAAGATTCCAACTCTATTTTTTACTTTGGTATAAAAACTCAACTTCACCATCTAGCAAATATCGATATTCAAATAATTGCATTGTTCTTTCCCTAATTCTCTCCTTTAAAACCGTGCCTAGGCTTACCGATCCTTGTGATCCTAGGTAACCATTATTAATAAATGTCTTCTCTACAAATTTTGTTTCCCTTAAGTGATACTGTAACCATTCTTTCTGCGATTCAATTAGTGCTTCTCTTGGTTCTCTATCCAACTTTGAAAGAAGCTTTTTATATATTTGATTCAACTCTTTATCCCAAATCTCTGTATATTTGCTTTCCAACGCCCCCCATCCAAATGTTGTAAACTCATTGGAATTTTGTAATTCATTAAATTCCACTTCATAATCATGATCTATAGGATTTCGAAGCATTTCATCATAAAATTCTCCAGTCAAATCATAGTTCCCAATGCTCATGGATAACACTTCATTGTTAGAAGGATCTGATCGACCTTCAGTTATTTCTTTCGATTCTGTTCCATTACCTGTACTCACTACATCAGGAAGCAGTTCAGAATTCATTATTGATTTAATTTCGCTGTTCAAGATAGTCGATTGACTAATATTTTGACAAGATGAAAACACTATCGTAATAAAAAATAATAAGAGTATCTTACCTTTCATAAATTATCTCCTTAAATATTATCTTTAATATTTACCGGTAATGGCGCATAACGTTCCTCGCATTCACGAACTCCCGAAGGGAGTTGTGGCAGCAACCACTTCTTCGAATCCTCGTCTGCGATCAAGGGCGTCGATGCGTGAATGCGGTGTTATGGGGAGTATCATGACTTCTCTGAGAACCCCCACTAAGTTTTTAACTTTTGTATATCATTTGGTGAAACAAGAATGTATCCTCCGGTATAACTTGGCCCTAATGATTCTATTTGAATTAACTCTTGTTCATAACTGTCTTGGACTAGAGTGTGACGACCAATTACCCTGAAGCGATCGTTCATCAAGTTAGGGTGTAAAAATCGATTTTCATTTTTGTCTTTTAGTCGGTATAACTGTTCCGAAACCCTTTGATTTAATAGCTTAATACTTTCTTGTTCGGCTAAATTTAATAGTTCAATTCTATGACTTATCCCTTCTAACTTTGTTATTAGTTGACGTGCAGTTTCAAAATTCATTACCACTCTACCCGATGTTTCAAATCCTACTGGTAAATTTACATACTTTTTAACCCGAGCAATGACAAACACGGTATAAGTGTCTGTATTATCCCAATACCAAGAAGCTATCGGTATTCTTTTATCTTCTAATTCAATCCCTGCTTCTTCAATCGTTTCACGATTGAGTGCTGAATCGAGATCTTCCCCTTCTTCGATTCGACCTCCGACGGTAGTCAATGTTTTTTCATTTATATCCCATACAAAAATAACGGATCCATCTTCAGTAATAGGTAAACTATGAATTCCTGCTACTTTCTTGTCTTTTGGATATTCATTGATAGGTCTTAACAAAAATCTTCACCTCAATTGGTTTTTCGTGATATTTCACCTAACGTTTTGTATTCACGAACCCTCACTGGCTTAAGGGGTGTAAACCCCGGGTCCGACGGACTTAGCCAGTGCAGGGTTGTCTGCTGAATCTGCTTCTCTGAAAACCTTCTGCAGACCAAGGGGCGCCAGGTCCGCCGCGTGAAAATGCTGTTATGCGATGTCATTGGCATCATTGTAAAACCTACTAATTTCCTGGTTATTGTTAATACAAGAAAAGTATTCTACCAATAGAACTGATACAATAATTTAGGTTTTTTATTCTTTGTTGATTTCTTCAAGTTACAGTCAGAACATAATAATTGAAAATTAGTCGGATCATTTGATCCTCCGTTTTCTAATGAAACTATATGATCAAAATGTAAACCCCTTTCTGGGTTAACATTAATAATTCCAGACAAATCCCTAGAACAATTTTGACATCTTCCATTATCTCTGAAGAATACACCTTTTTTGAGCCATGTTGGTACTCTAACCCTATTAATATTTATACATTCACTTTCCGATACGTATTCAGACAATAACTCATTAAAATAATATAAAAACAACTTAACATTAAACAAAAGATAGAAAGTCTCATCTTCTATACTGTTATTACCTGCAATAAACAAATCCATTATTTCATTAATAATATCTTTTATCTTCTCTTCGTATTGATCCCTATTCTCTTCAGTTGATTGAGTTTTTAGTTCTTCTAGGATAATTCTATATTTATTAATTTTGGGGTTATACACTTCTAATGGCTCGATAAAGTTCTGTAATATATATGATTCTATTTCTTCATGTTCAAAATTATAAAAATCATCCACAAACCAATATTCCTTTTTTGTTAAAATCATAACTAATAGATCACTAATAAATTTATATAATATTGATTCTTTATGAGGTTTTTGTAACTTAATTTCATTCCCTTGTACTAACTCAGAGAAATATTCATCTCGATCTCTCGCGAAAAACCATAAATATTCATTGAATTTTTCATCTATGTTTTTACTAGTAATTATATCGCAGCAATAGAGGCAATTTGGTATGCATAATTCAGTTTTAATGTTTTATATGATTCATCTATGCGCATACTTTCATATTCCTTTCATTCTTTCAATGATTTCCTATAACGTTTGGGTATTCGAGACGCCCATTCCTCTTAGATAGCTCTTATCTTAGGGGAATGGATGTATCTTCCTGATTCATCTTCCTCAATATACTTCTGACAGATCAAGAGCCGAATGGCTCGCAGTGCGAATATTGTGTTAGATGATGTAACCTTGAGTTACCCACACAATCTTTCTAAGATTATTGCTACTCCATCGTTATCATTAGTTTCTGTTATTTCATCTGCAATATCTTTCAATTCAACTACTGCATTCCCCATTGCTATTGAATATCCAGCTGACTTGAACAGTCCTAAATCATTGTGATCATTACCAAATACAATCAGTGAATCCAGTTCTTCATTGTATATATTGCAAAGTCTAGTAATTGCTAACTCTTTCGATGCTTGAAGTGGCATTATTTGAATCAATTGATTATTATCCGTAATCAGTATATTTACTTGCTGTCCAAACTTCGAAATAAGTCCTGGAATCTGATTTTTGCCGGAGAGTAATATCTTTGTAGCTTCATATTGTTTTAATTCTTCCAATGATTTAATTATTGGGTTAGACCTTGCATTCATTGTGGTAGTATAATCATATTCGCGTAAGCCAAACCATTCATCTTTTACTTCCATTGTCATATCTAGTTGCGGATAATGATGTAAGCAATAATCGATGATTTCAGAAGTTAAATCAGATGGAATTGATTCACAAAATTCGGTCTTGGATTTATTACATATTGTTTGTGCTCCGTTATAATACACAAACGCTCCAATCTCCAACAACTCTTTTGGAAGAAAAAACTTTACAGTTCTAGGAGGGCGTGCTGTTGCAAAGATTATTCTCATCCCCCTTTGATAACAGGAAAGTACGGCTTCAAAGTTTCTTTCAGAGACTTGCTTTTTAGAATTTAAAAATGTGCCATCCAAATCTAAGACAATGGTAGAATACTTCAACGAAACGCCTCCTATATAAAATTCATCGTTATTTCATCTAACGTTTTTGTATTCACGAACCTTCACTGCCTTAAGTGACCGGAGGGAAACGGCCGCAACGCGGTTAGGCAGTGCAAGGTTGTCCGGCTGACTACGCTTCTCTGCTACTGAATTACCTTCCCTGAACCCTCTTCTTCCTACTTCGGTCGGACCAAGGAGCGATAGCGACACAACGTAAATACGTTGTGATCGGATACTCAAGCCTTCCTCGAAATACCTTCGAAATCTCCTTCAATGTTCTTATATACGCATTTAAAACGCTCTATTCCAGGATATTTCTCTCCAAGATTTGTAATCATAAAGCCGACTTTCTTATAAAAACTCACTGCGTCTTTATTCGTTTCAGCAATTAATTCTAGATCAGGATATAACTTTGATATTGCCCTTACTAATTCTTGTCCAATTCCTCTATGTCTATATTCGGTTTCGATAGCAATGTGTTTAATTTCAATTTCATCAGGGTTATGTATTAAACCAATGATTCCAACTAATATGTCTTTCAAATATATCCCATGAAGCGATCTATCTTCACTGGTCTTATAGAGTTTGCATTGTTGAATTATTCTTTCTTCATTCGAAACATGCAATAGGTGAGGAACTTACATAGCTCTTGATCTGACAAATCAATGAAATGCTTAATCAATTGATCACTTCCTAATCCTTAAATAGCTTAGCTTTGCATGAGTCTCCGATAACGTTCAGGCATTCACGAACCCTCATCGGCTTAAGAGCGTAGCGCGGGTCGTCAGACTTAGCCGGTGCAGGGTTGTCCGCTGAAACAACTTCTCCGAAAATACTTCTTACGGACCGAGGGGCGTAAGCCCCGATGCGTGAATGTGATGTTATGCGATGCCCCTGACTTCCTCGAAATACTACATCATTACTGGTCTCTAATAGTTCTCTAATTCTCTTTCCAAATCGTATTTTAGCACTTCCACTTCTAATACTACCGAATCATCATTATTAAAAAATATAGAGGGTTTAACTCCATCTTCTACCATTCTCAACAAAAAAAACTCAATGAATTCCTGAAGATCGATGGCTTCTACCTTATAATTACTCCAATCACCAATTGCACAGTATTCGGCAAACTCTTCCCGAGGCCAAAAAGGAAATAAGTAATTCCCCTCATCGTCAGCGCTTGCTGCCCAGCCATCATCATATAATCCCCAAATCTCTTCTTTGTCTACGACTTGCTTAATGAAGTACTCATATCGGATATTGGCTGGTTGCTTAATGAGCGATTCAAACTCTTTATTGTTCATTGTCTCTACACCTTTTGTTTTCATTTTTCTATCCAGGGGTTTCGCTTAACGTTCCCATATTCACGACTTGAGCCGGCCTTAGATTGCTCCTATCTTAGGTCGGCTCGTGCGCGTCCGAGTTATCTTCTTCGATTATTATACATCTGGCGACCAAGGAGCGTAAGCCCTGCAGCGTGAATATAACGTTATGGGATGTACCGGCTTCCTGAATATAATTATCTACTGTTTCTCTGGCATTTTCGTAAATTCTTATTACTTCATCCAATTCGTTCTTTATTTCTATGTTATTTTCCCAATATTCTTTATCGACTCTTAGTATTGAGCAAAATAAATCTCCAACATATAAGTCACCATATTGTAAGGGGTTCTCAGCTAATCGCTCCAGTGCTAAAGGCAAAAGAATATCTAAACTAGTTTGTAGTAGTATTAATAGTCTCAGGTCTTCAAGATTGAACTCATTTAAAGGTTTCTTTCTTAGTTCATGAGAACGGACTACCAATCCAGAGCTAAAAACTGGTTCACTCCAGCCTTCTCCTTCAAGTTCTTCGAGGGTTTTAGTTATATCTACTTGCTCCATGAATCTCTCCCCTCTCCTTAAATAATCAGTTCCCGGTATTTCACATAACGTTGTTGTATTCACGACGCCTCACCGACTTAAGGCTCCGCCAGGAGCCGGCCGCGACGCGGTTAGTCGGTGCAGGTGTGTCCGCTAAATTCGCTTCTCTGACAATTACTTCTCGCGGACCGAGGGTCGAATGGACCGAAGTGAGAATATGGTGTTATCCGATGCCAGCTCTACTTTGAACACACTTTCAAATACATTTAATTACTTTCTATATGTGTATCGATTTTATAATCTTTAATTGCTTCGTCGTAATCAAAACTTTGTCTAACTGGATAATCATTGCCTACAGTTGTAATAAATTTATTTAACTCATCTAATTCAATATAATATAGTTTCCTATTTCGCATTCTGTCAGAACAAAAGAAAAACCCATTTATAGCTTCTGATTCATCTGTAGAAATCAGAAAGATGTAACTATGTATTATTTGATTATATAGATGATTTGCTCGCATCTTTTCATTAACGGGGTTATTCAAATCAAATAAGTCACCAACTTTATGCCAGTTTAAAAGAGTGACATTTTTTTGATTTTTATATGATTTTACTTCTAACTCAATTTCTTTAGTATTAGAAGATAATTCACGTGCTTCTTCGAGCTTCCGAATTGAATACAAAGCAATCATTATATCTTTCTCTACTTCGACTGCTATTTCCTCAGAAAAAGGAGTTACTCGATATTTATTATTAATCTTCTTAGATAGTGCTAAGAGATCATCTTTCCAATAGGATGACTCCCAAATCATTGTAAATCCTCCTTGGTTTCCTAAGTGGTTTCGTATAACGTTCTTGTATTCACGAACCTAAGAGGCTTAAGGCCCGTTAGGGCCGGGTGGCTCCGCCACTTAGCCTCGCAGGGTTGTCGACTGATTACGCTTCCTCGAAAATCCTCGCGGCGACCCAGGTCAGCGTCAGCCGGCCGCAGCGTGAATACGGTGTTATACGACCGACCACTTGAGTTACCCTCTAAACCCTATGGTTTTAACCTCATGTTTGTATAATATTTCTTAAATCCTATCTCTTCCCAAAATCTTTTCCCTCCTGGATTACTCTCAAGTACATCAATTGATATGGTTGTATCCTGGAACAATTCCGTTCTCATTAAATCAACCCCTCTTTTTCCCAACCCGCTTCTTCGATATTGCCTTCTGATAAAATATTGTCTTAAATATACGGTTTTGTCCTTCCTATTATTTACGTCCACTCTTTCTAGGTATAAGGCATAACCAACAATCTGTTCACCCAGGACAAGTAATATTGCTTTCCAATCACTATTTAAAAAGTCTTTCATTCTAATCGTTAATTCATTTATTGTCATAGAGTTTTCGCTTTTTTCATCTTCAATAAGCTCTTTATTCATTTCACTTAAAATGTCAACATCACTTAACAGTGCCGGGACTAATTTTAAGGTTTCCATGCTTTAATCCCTCACCTTTATATAATAATTGCTTCGGTCTGTCGTATAACGTTTCGTATATTCACGACGTCCCGTAGTCGAATGTGTCCGGTTGCTTCAACTCACTGCCAATATCTCCTGCCGGACCGAGGGAGAATGCCCGATGTGTGAATATGCTGTTATACGACGTGATTTACTCCTCCGAAACAGGATAACCTTGTTTAAATGAATATTCATATCCGTCACTAAATTTAATATTGAAATTTATTAAAATTAAGTCACTCAATTGCTTTTTGTTTATGTCAAATGGTTCAAATACAATTCCGTAGTTCAAAACCTTTGTTATTCCTGGTTCTATTGATTCGTTGATTACTGATAGTGCTTCTAAACTGGTCTTCTTCAGATTAAATATTTTATCTGGTTCATTTTTTATGTCCTCCATAAGGAAGTCAAGAGGAAAGATACTGTATTCCACTGTTTGATTTGATATTCTTCCATCTACTACATTTAATATTACCGGAGGCATATCGTTAGGTTGAAACCCATTTAACGTAACCGTTTTACCACCTGTGTTTGTTACAACTAATCTGTTATAAGTAAACATTTTTTGTTTTCCATCTTTCGAGTCTATAAACAAGAAGACCTTTGGAACCTCTTGTGTAACTTCTATCTTTGAGTCTTGACTCTTATAAGTAAGGTAATCAATAATTATTGGTCCTACAGCAAAAATTAAAGCAATACTTGCAATTATCTCTGCCCAGCCAATTTCCCTTCGGAAATTAAATCTTTTTCTTTTCAATTTTTTTCGCTCCTTAAATCATGTCGTATAACGTTCCCGTATTCACGACGTCCGACGAAGTCGGATGTGTCTGCTGAGTCCGCTTCCCTGAAATCCATCCAGCAGAACAAGGCTCCGTTAGGAGCCGCAGCTTGAATATTATGTTAGACGACGGAATCTCTTCATGAATCGACTTTCACTCTGTATCTTCTGCAGGTACATATTCAATCAGATCAGATAATTTGCAGTTAAATGTATCGCATAGCTTGAATAAGGTTTCTAATTTTGTTGTTTCTATATTGGTTTCCCTGTATAACTTGTTAATTGAATTCCGACTTAATCCTGATTTCGCCATCAATTCAGTTATATCATCTATGCGATGCTCTGCCATAAGTTCTCTTATATTACACTTTATAATGCTCATTTTTCCCCCTCCATAATTCCATCTTATATCTCTTACCAGCAATCATCAACGAAAAGTGAAGTATTAACTCTATAAAGTCAAATATCCACCTTGTACTTAACCTTGTAGAGTTATATAATAGCTCTATAGAGTTAAAAAGGAGGTCTAACATATGGTTAATACATTAGATTCATTAGCAGAACCACTCATAAGAATACGATTGGAATTACTCTACACTGAACTTTCAGAACATCATACCGAATACAGTCAACTTACTTTAGAAACAGATCAATATTTCAGAACGCTTCGTGAAGCTTTACCCGATCAACTTCAACATACAGCTTTTCTTTACGAAGACGCTCAAATTTCTCTCCAGTCCATCCTAGAAAGAAGTATCTACATACAAGGTTTCAAAGATGCTCTACAACTCTTTTGTGAGTTACAGAACTCTGACATTTAGAGGGTCTACCCGACCCTCTGTTCTATTATTATTGATTCTGTCGGCTAACGTTCCCGTATTCACGACGTCCAGCCGACTTAAGCGACCAACGGGAGCGGCCGCGATGCGGTTAGTCGGTGCGGATGTGTCCGCTGACTGCACTTCTTCGCTAATCGCTTCTTGCGGACCGAGGAGCCGAAAGGATCCGCTGCGTGAATATAATGTTAGCCGAAGTTTCGGCTTGAATCTACTAGAGTTTATCTCCTTTATACCAATTGAATTTTCTTATCATCTCTATCGCAGCTTCATGTATTTCATTTCCTTTTGAAAACCTATGTGTAGAATGTTCAGACTTCTTATTTGAAGTTCCATGTTCTCGTTTAAAACTCTCCATCTGTCTCCATACAAACTCGTCACATGCATCAACAGAATTCCCAAGATACAAATCAAAATCGCTAGCTCTCAAATGATTTGGATTATATGCATACTGTAATGTAGCCATATAGGCATTATTATCTCCAACTAATTTAATGGAGATTGACTTCTTTCCAGTTCCCGTCACAGTATGTAGAGTAATTGAATATTCATTAGCTGTTCCACCAACCCAAGTTGACCAGTTATAATCAATTGCTCTATCAACCAGCGTAGTGACCAGATCTTCAAATTCTTTAATTTTATATTTCTTCCAATCAACTTTTCTAGACTTTGTAAACTTCCTCCAATTATCTTGAGTAATTGCTTCTGTCTCTTCTATACCAAATATACTTGCTAATTCTCCGAATCCCTGTTCATAATTTGTTCTAAAATCAGCAAACTTTCTATCTGATAAAAAAAGCGGTATGTCACAGTCTCTATAATAGATAGGTATTACAAATACTTTTCTTAGTTGCATTTGTTTTACCCATGCGGCTCCCAATTCGCTTTTCACCCATTCTGAGCCTAACGCTTCAGGCGACAACACTATTCCAAGATATTCGTTTTCACGAATACCTTCTTCAATTCGCCATGTAATTGATTCACCTATTTTTATCTCCCACTTGTCAAACCAGACATTGATACCAATTCGTTTTAAGTCCCTAGCTAATTTTTCGACAAATGGTTTATCTAAACTAGTATGACTTAGAAAAATACTAGACAAAGTTATCCTTCTCCTTATAATAAATTTCGGCTAACGTTCTTATATTCACGACGTCCCACCACCTTAAGCCCGAAGGGCGGCCGCGATGCGGTTAGGTGGTGCGGATGTGTCCGGCTGATCCCGCTTCCTGAAACTGAAATGCCTCATCGACCTTCACTCCTAACCTCGTGCCTGACCGAGGGCCGAAAGGCACGATGCGCGAATATGGTGTTAGGCGGAGTGCATGCTTTAAAAGTTTTCAGCTATATCACTGTCACTAATTATTTGAGTAAAGTCGTTATGTTTTGAGGTTCTAAAAGTAACTTTATAAGTAGGAGCTTTATAATCATCTGATTCCATCATGTAAGTATTATCTTCAAAAAATGTTGCTTTGACCTTATTTCCGTAAAGATCATAACCATTACTAAGCAAATATCTATGTAAATCATTGAATGGGATTTTTGAATTATAACTATATTTTTTCTGAATAAGATCATCTACTTCTTTTTTTATTAGAATATTAATACGAAATACAAGTTTAATACTTTCTCCTGACTCAATTGTAATTGGATACTCAATATCCTTACCATTCATGGTCACTTTGTCGACAATATTGCTGTAGTAAAACATCTTCCCATTAATTGTCTGAGTAAGTTTGTGATCAATGATAGAAATTGTTCTTTTTGAATTATTTGAAACTAAAACATTATAATTCAATGGAATCAACGCTGATCCTATTTCTCCAATGTTCAAATCTTTATAAAAAACAGTCTCATCATGGGATGATTCAATGAGTGCAATATCAATAATCTCCTGATCATCTTTTTTGTCTTTCTGATATGTATAGTACGTTGTAAAAGCACCTGAAAATATCGAAAATAATAATGCAATTAAGGAAATCCATAATGTTAGTTTTTCATTTTTGGTTAATTGGTTTCTCCTCATATTAGTTGGAAAACTCCTTATATATATTGTTTTGTGCATTTCGCCTAACGTTTCCGCATTCACGACGTCCATCGAAGATGGATGTGTCCCGGCAATTACATCTCGCAATATGCTCCCGGGACCAAGGGGCAGCAAAGCTGGCCCGAAGCCTGAATGTTATGTTAGGCGAAGTCATTATCTTCCATGATTAATTTTGCATACTTATCCCATTCTTTATTATCAGTGTTTATTTCAATTGTTGGTACCATTGATTTGGACGATTGAATTCTGAGTCTATTTTGGGTTTCGATTAATTCTTTGCACGCCAGATCAATATCTTCTCTTGATTTGTTAATCCAGTTATTTGGATTTCTACTCTTTATTCTTTCTTCAACAATATCATTAGATATAGTTAACAAGATACATTTAGCTCCTATTTTATTCAAATCGTTCTCAATACGAGTTATTTCTGTATCTTCTAAATCCGAGAATGCGACTCGATGATTTAAATGGAACCTCTCTAATACAAAAAAGAGTCCTCTAGATTTTCTTTTCCATGGTCCTAAATAAATCGCCCAATCATTCAAATTCTTTAGCATATCAACTCTATCTCTTAATAGTTCAAGATGCTGATCTCTTGATAATCGAACAAACTCCCCATGAACATTATTCAAAATCTGAGAATAATGTTCACCAAGTATTACGACACTCAACTCGGCTGATTCATCAATCGCTTGATATTGTTTTATCGCTTTAAGAAGAGATGTTTTACCCGCGTTTGAAAACCCTTCAAGAATAATTCCTCTAATATTCATATAATGGTTTCCTTCTTTACAATGATTTCGTCTAACGTTCCCGTATTCACGACGTCCCTCCGACTTAAGGCTCCGAATGGAGCCGGCCGCGATGCGGTTAGTCGGTGTTGATGTGTCCGGCTGAATTCCCTTCCCTACAACTGAAAAGCCTCGTTGAATCCACTTCTAACTTCTGCCGGACCGAGGGGCGAATGCCCCGAAGCGTGAATATAATGTTAAGTGATGTATTCGCCTTCTCGAACAACTATCAAATGATTCTTCAATCTACTCCCTTATAAAGATAATTTCGATAGCTCTTAAAACCATTCTTCGTATAAAAATGATTAGCACCTTCATTATCTGCCCAATAATCTAGTTGAATTGTATTTACTTCATTTTCTTTGGCAAAGTTATTAATCCAATTCATTATAAGAGATCCAACCCCTTTATTTCTGTGCTCTTTACTAACCCCTAATTGATGGATGTACACCGATCTATATGACTTCATAAATACGTTCTCAGGATATTCCCGAGTTTCTACCCAAACATAACCAAGAGACTGACCTTCATCTTTAACGATATAGAAATAATAAATTGGATCAGACATTATCTTCTTAAAGAACTCATTCACATCATCAAAATCATATTCCTTAAAATACTCCGGATAGAGCGAGACATGGATTTCATGAACATCCTTGTTTAGCAATGCGATTTCTTCAGAATTTATAGATTGTACGATCTCCATTAAGGTCACCTTATACAAATAGTATTTACTGTGTTTTGATATGCGAATATTTCACATAACGTTCTTGTGTTCATGACGTCCATTCCCCTTAGATAGCTTTTATCTTAGGGGAATGGATGTGTCTGCAGCCCATACCTCTCTGGATGACTTCTGCAGACCGAGGGCGGCTGCCCGATGCTGAACACTTTGTTATGCGCTGTTACTGCCATCTTGAAATGCTTAAGCAGTTTCCCTTTCATTAAGAAGTTTATTCAAACTAGCCAATACACGGAACGACATATTAATAAATTCATTTGATTCACTAGGGCTCGCACTAAAATTATTACTATGAACTGCTTCATTCCTTATCTTTCGCAATGTATCACAGATTTCAAAAACATCGTGAGTAATAATATTCTTCTGAAATAATTCTCTAAGTATTTGAACCGGGGCCATATTAATACTTCTTAGACTGTGTTGCTCAGCTAAATTACGAAGTGCCTCCTCAACAAGTAACCAAGAATCAATTATTCCACCGCGAGATGAATTCAAATTAATATCTTTTATGTAGTTCATTCTCTCTAATGTATTTGGGTTATTTAACAATTCGGGATTTTTAATAACTTCAGTTGTTTGAGGGAGTTGCGCCTCATCTGCCTTCCTCTCAACCTCTTCTAATTCTTTATTAAAGTCTAATTCAAATTCTTTATATCTTAATTTCTTTAGCGCAGGAATTAAATCTTTAATGGGTTTCTTTAATATTATTGCAATTACTAAAACAGCAACGGGCCAAGCCAAAGTTTTTAATACTTCTACTATAAAAGTAAGCCAATCCATGATATCACTCCATTTTTTTGATCTGCAGTAATTGCGTATAACGTTATGGCATTCACGAACCCTCACCTGCTTAAGCGCGTAGCGCGGGTCGTCAGACTTAGCCGGTGCAGGGTTGTCCCCTTTGCTACTTCTATGCCAGTTACTTCTCGGGGACCGAAGGCCGTTAGGCCTGAAGCGTAAATGTGTTGTTATCGGGAGTCATTGGCATCCTGGTATACTTACCAAGTCAGTTCTCTCTTATCTTCCTGAGGTCCTTAAGCTTTCCTAATTCTTGTATGGATTTGATTTGTTCATTTTTGAGATGATGTAAGTAATCTTTAAATTCACTTCTATCTGTCTTATTAAAATGTCTATCAAATAGTTCCAAAACGTACCAATAGATAGACTTCAAATACCTCGTAAACATAAGTCCATCCAATTTTATTTGTTGTCCGTTACTTAGATTAAGCCACGGACAATTATCTATTAATCTGTTATCCGCTCTACCGTTTCTATGTACTATTACATTTCTAATTTGTGATAGTTCATATATGTGTCTAGCAACAATATCATTTACTTTCCCATCGTGTTTAATAAGTTTCAATAAGCCTTCAAATCTATTAATACCTAACTTGGTGTTTATCTTATATTCAAGCTTTATCAAATCAAATAGATATTCTACCTGTTCGGACCTCGGCATAAATACAAAATCAATTAGCGAGCCCTTGATTTTAGTAAAAGTATCATTATTAAGATTTTCGAAGTTTTCAGAAAGATAGAGAATAAAAAAGTCATCTACGAAAGCCTCCAAAATACTCCACGCCCTAACTGACACAAGGTTATATAGATAAGGGAAGCCTTCTTTCTCTTGTATGCTCGCAAAGTTCTTTATTTCCCTGGTGCGTTCAATTTCATAGTTATTTGGCTCCGAATAATCTGCATCTGCGGCAATTCTAATATTGTATAAATAGTCTGTACCAAAATCAGCTACTTGTGTGAACGCATCCAAGTCATTGATATCCCTAATATATGAATTAAAAAACGTTTGTGATATCATGTTTTTCCTCCGTTCAATGATTTCCGATAACGTTTTTGTATTCACGACGTCCCACCGACTTAAGGAGCCGTCAGGGTCCGGCCGCGATGCGGTTAGTCGGTGCGGGTGTGTCCGGCTGATATACTTCCCTGCTTCTGAAATACCTCTTCGATCCGCTTCTGACTCCGGTCGGGCCGAGGGCGAATGCCCGATGCCTGAATATAGTGTTAGCTGATGCTACTGTTATCGTTGAATTACTATCATACTGATTTAAAATACTGTGCTTTATCAAGTTGTCTAAATAAAAAAGATATGAAGCTTAATATATCACTACAATCCTGCTTGCTTATTGGCCATGACAATGCTGGCTCGTGAGCTGTTGGGTTCCTTATTGCCTGCATTAATCCCGAGGAAAAGAACTTGATTCCATCCTGAACATTTCTGTCAGTTTCAGTTACACATTTTGTTATTTTTAAAACTCCACTGTTAGTGCTAAAAACATCCATCATTAGGTTAAAACCATCTTTTTCACTCATAGATTTTTCCTTAACTGCAAAGTTGTAAGCCTTTACTGCTTCAAATACAGCATGAAAGTAGTTTCCTTTCAAGAACAACTCCTTACAATGCTTTACTACTTCACCATGGAATTCTCTTTGTAAGAACTTATCTAATTCATCCTTATAAACTAAATTATACGGAACCCCATTATTGGATAGTATATCAACTAACTTATCTGAATTATCATCTCCAACTAACTCTCGACAAAATTGAATAAGCAGTTTATTTCTTTCATCATTTATCATACTTTTAGTTGCAAGAGTCATAATCCAGTCATAAATTAGTTGAGCTCTTTGAGACGTTATTGAATCTATAGTAATATTCTGCTTCTCAAAATTAAAAATAGCATTTGCAATTCTATTTATTTCGTTGACTGATGAATTCCATTTAATTAGCTCACCAACCTGGATTGCAATTAATTTATAATTCATCTTTGTACCGAGTCCGTCGGACTTAGCCTCGCAAGGTTGTGAGCTGAATTCACTCCACTGCCTACCTCATCTTGCGAACCAAGGGCGTATGCCCGCAGCGTAGATACTCTGTTATAAGATGTCCCCGCCTTTGGAGCTGATCCCGTACTTACCTCTTAAGTTCTATCAATCTCTTCTCTATGTTCTTTCTTCTTGTCTCTGGATTTTTAAAGTGGCTTATTCCATATATGAATTTTGATCTTTCTGGATACGATAAGTTCTGAAAAGCTCGTATGCTACTTCATCTTTCTCAAATGCTTCTTTGAATGGCTATACATTCTTGTAGTTTGCTACTTTATATTCATAATGTATTAGTTGACCTTCTTTGCCTCTGTACTCTTCTTGTCCTTCTCTTCCTGTTTCTTTGTAACCTAACTTTTCCAGCATTCTTCTAGATGCCATATTATACTCATTTGTTTCTGCGTAATATATGGTTATTCCAAACTCATCTAATCCGTATTCCATCATTCTTCTGCCTGCTTCAGACCCTATACCTTTACCCCAATAATGGCTTGCACCTATTGCAATTCCTAACTCTGCTGTCTGATCTTTTATGTAAGCCAGATCCGTATAGCCAATTAGTTCATGTTTATATTCAATCCCTTTTCGTACAAAATCATCTAAGGGTGTATTAACGCAAGCTTCCCACCATCGATATACCTCTTTTTCATCCCTGTTCTGTTCCCATCCATTTGATGAGCAGAACAGTTCATTCCTACTCCATGCTAAAACCGTCTCATAATCATCCATTTTGATTTTTCTAAGATTTATTAAGGATTCTATTTTGCTCTTCCTCCCTATTAGTATAGTCGTTTGATTTTGTGGGATTTCTTATAACGTCCCCGTATTCACGACCCAGCGAATGCCCGCAGCGTGAATATTATGTTATGTGATGTCAGCTTCTTCTTCGAACTACTTAGGCAGCTTTTTTGATTTCTTTGCCATGCTTTTAAACTCTTCATACTTCTCTCTAGAAGCTTCAATTTTACTTTCTACTACGTAGGGAGCATCATCTGAAAAACTGGGTAATTTCTCATTTATGTAATTGTATAATGATCTTTTCTCAGCAGTTGTCGGAATTATCGGAGCAACAGGTATAGGTAGCGGCTTATCTTCTACTTCTATTCCTTCAAGCAAATTAGCCATCCCAAAAGAAAGAAAATTATGAAAAGCTCTTTTTCTATCTTCTTCTGTCTGTTCATAATTTCCGTGAGAATCCAAATGGAATCTATCAAATTCTACCATAAGCAGTTTATGCGGCTTCCTATCTTTATTCCTGTAATATAAGATCACCTCAAGTACGTCCTCACCTGCTAATTGAGGAACAGATTTATACTTATGATCTTTAGGCCGAGCGATCTTTACAACTTTGCCTTCACGAGATATAAATAAATATCTACTTTGAATCATCTATCCCACTCTTTCCCTCTCTTATTTAGGCTGACGTTTCTGTATTCATGACGTCCAACGCAGTCGGATGTGTCTGCTGAATCTGCTTCCCCGATAATCCCTCCAACAGACCAAGGCTTCATTAGGAGCCGCTGCTTGAATATTATGTTATCAGAAGTCATATGACCTTCTTGGTTACAATTTAAAATAATTTTTTTGATAATTTTCTAACATTAGTCTATTTAAATCTGTTGAATTAATTTCATTGCTAAGTTGAACTCTTCTCAATCTGATATATCCTTTCAATTTTTTTACAAAAAATCCAAGATGATCATTTGCTTCATTTATTTCATTACAAAGATTTCTAATTGTTTTTTTCTTACTTTAGGCAATGAAATGACATTATCTAAGGTACTTTTAATATATTTATCAACATTAATCAGGTCATCGTGTGGAAACAATGGGAGTTTATTAAGTTCCATAGATTTAAAGTCTTCTAAAACATTCGATATAAATTGATACATCTTAATGTCATCGTCCAGATTTATATTTCTATAATCAGTTTCTGAATCAAAATAATAATCCTTCATTTCGATATCATGATAGTATTCAAACTGGTCTAAACAGAATTCATAATAATTTAATTGAGAATGTTCATTTAATATAAGTTCTTGATTATTAGAGTTGTTCTGTTCTTTTTGTAATTTAAGAGACAATTCTAGAAATTGTGTAACTTCTTCATAATCATCTATTAGTAGGAATTCAATATTATATATATTTTTATAAATATATTTATCTAACTCACTTACTTCACTTTTTCTTATTAATGCATAATGTGTAGGAGTAAATCCTTCAAATATTGATTTTATTTGTTTCAAAAAAATTAATACATCTGGATCTTTCATGCTGCAACCTATAAAAATAAAAGAAATTCTATGAAAGAAGCTACGAAGAACAATATCTAACATTTTATTATTTTGTATCTTTAAGTAATCCGTTTCTGAAAGAACTAAACTTTCTCTGTTGTTTATATCACCATGAATCTTTAGAATCTTTTTGCGAGGAGATATCTTATGAATTTGTTCAAGTAAATCAACATTAATTGCAGTTGATGAAATCGGATTATAGCTTTGAACAATCATAGCTTTTTCAAGAAGATTGTCATAATTTGTAGTAATGATTAATGGACATTCTAATGAAGCCAATAACTCATGATTTCTATTTATGTTCAGAGTTTCATTATCAAAAATCCCCCTTAAAAATCTTATGTAATCTTCTTTTAAACTTCCCTGTAAAAACTCAGCAATCTCTAAATACTGTCCTAATACTAAAGCATTATCAAGTTCTTATAGTGTCTGTTCTTCTAATTTCTGGTTTGACTTTGCATATTCAAGGAATTGAATTAGTAGGTTTCTCCAGCTTGGTAAATTTGTTGGTTTTAGACTGCTCACTCCAGCGCCAACAAAAAAACCACAGCTCTTAGTTTTTATACTTTCATAAAGAGTCTCTGGTAATAAGTCTTGAAATGTGTTTTTATTCATTTTTTTACTCCTTGTATTTGATATCTGATAACGTTTCTATATTCACGACCCGGAGTATGCCGGGTGTCCGACGAATGTTGGACCAAGAGCGAATGCTCGCAGCGTGAATATATTGTTATATGCTGCCTGTGCCCTTACCAATTCTCTTAATGTTCAATCCTATTCATTTTCTTAAATGTCTGCTTTTTTGTTTCTTTAAAAAAATCTTTGAATAGATTTTCTCTAGCCTTCTCATTTCGTTACATCGAGTAAAAAAACGTCGAATCTGCACTTTTTTTATTTTCACTTGTAATTTAAAGCTACTTTTATAAAAGATGCATACACTGTAATATAATTTTCATCTGAAGAATATATTTTAATAACTTTCTTATCGTCGTTACTATGAACTGAAAACTCAATAAAACCTTCTTTTCTATCGTAATCAAAACTCAACCATTCTTCTCTTTCATCATTTTCCAATTGACAAAAATGAGGAAAATTCAAAATATACTTTTCTGTACTTAACAAAAAAAGATGTACTATGTCATAAAAGTCTTCTACTTGTTCTTGGCTTGGCCTAACAAATTCATGTTCCACTAAGTTTCTAACACTATTAATTTTTGACAAAACTCTTGGAGCAATTATTCCAAGCTCTTTAATCAGATCGAACTTGCAAGGAATATTTCGCAGTTTTTTCTTAGGTAAATTATGTAGTCCGAAAGCGTATATTAAAGAATCAATTTGACAGTCTAAAGCTCTTTTAGTATTGGATAATGCATTTATGCGACCTCTAGTATCATTTAATTCTAAATCTTTTTCTGCAAAAGAAATATACTCATATGGCTTCACTTCAAATGGTAATTCTATAGAATTATTGCTTATACTACTCCATCGCGTGCCATTTTCATTCAAATATTCTATTAGTAAGTGAGTATTCAACCCGCTTCCTTCTTTCATTTTAATTTCTTAGTTACTGTGTTAAAAGTATAAAATTCAATATTTAGATTAGAATTCTAAGTTGGATTTAAAGGGAATTTTAAGTTTCGATTGATAATTGACTTTCATTTTTCAATCGCCTTTGTTAATTGTTTCTATTATCTTAAACCAGTACTTTTTGAATAACAGGGTAAAAGTATTACAACACTTATAGAACTTATATATTTATCAAATTTGATTTTTGTTTAAATCATTCAAACTCACTAACAATACAATTAATTTAACATAAATTTTAAATTTATAAGTTGAAATCTAGTTTTTAATGGTTGTATCCAAAATAATTCTCCATATCCCTTTTGCTTGGCCGACTTCTCTAACGCAGTCAATATATCTTGACCATATCCTCGCCTTTGATAAGCACTATCTACTCTTATTCTCTTAACTTCTGCGGTCAAATATTCTCGTTTACGGTATGCGCCCATGCATACGATCATGCTATCATGTATTCCAACTAAGAAATCACCATCATTGTCAATATATGTTGTCAAAATGTTTTGCATATCCTTATCCATACTCGGGTCACCGATGCTTGCATTGTGCTGTCTAAGTCCTTCAATGTGTAAATGCATTACTCGTTCATGATCGGTTTCTCGATATTTTCGAACTGCTAACACCATCACTTCACCGCCCAAATTGGTTTTGCCATGCTTTCAGATAACGTTCCTGTATTCACGACCCAGCGCATGCTGGGTGTCCGGCGCATGCCGGACCAAGGACGTATGTCCACAGCGTGAATATTATGTGTGAAGCTACTGTCTCCTTTGAAATAACTAACACATGCCACATGTCATACTTCCTTATTTGTAAACATCTTAATTGGTACGTGATTTTGCATAAGTTCTAACAAGAGAGCAAAAATTATATCTTTAGTAAGATGCGTTGGCGCATTATTTAGTATGTCTTGAAAGTAGGTAGTCGAATCGTACATAAAGTCATAATGATGCTTCAGATGAAAGATAGGACTTAATAACATCCCATGAGTAGATAAAAGTACATCTGACTCTAGTTGAAGTATTTCTACAATTTCTTCGTTTCCTAACTCATTGATTTCTTTTACCTGCATCAACATAGCGTCGTTTAAGGACTCTAAAATAAAGTAGTAAAACACTTTTTCGCTTTTAGAATTAAAAGAAAATACTAACTTTTCATCGAAAAACAATTCATAATTGATCATATATCCGTAATCATCGTGCTTTGAAATATAATCCTCTACCTCTGTTTTCTTGTACCTTCTAATAGCTTTAAAACCATTAGGAAAAGTAATCATATGGCTTTCGAACATAGTATAAAACTCAGAGTCATGGAAATCATCGACGAGGCTAATACGTCCGTTCTTTGAAACTAAATAATCAGCATTATAAAGAGACCAATATCCGCTTAACTTTATTGCAAAGAACAATGGCAATCCAAAAGAGTTCGCAAAGTTAATGCGCTTTTCAAGATTCCCCATGCTGTTTTTGAATATTTGGTCATCCGTACTTTTAATTTCCATGAAAAATCTATATCCGTTTTTCAGTTCAATGATCGCGTCTGGAGAATATGATCCCGTCAAAACAGAGGTTCCTTCATCAAATGCTAAAATATGATTGCATACACCTAGCATATGTAATATAAGATACAACTCGATCTCTGTTTCTTTACCTTTTAGGCGTTTAGTCAGGTCAATTTCAGATAATTCTAGTTTCTCAATTAAATATTCTTGATCTTTCAAACTCAGAAAATTTTTTATAGATAGAAATGCCTTAATTTTTTCAATGTTTGTCATCAGGACACCTTTTTAAATTTATTTCAGTAGTTTCACATAACGTCTCTTGTATTCACGAGCCCTCACTGGCTTAAAGGGCGCAAGCCCCGGGTCCGACGGACTTAGCCAGTGCAGGGTTGTCTGCTGATTCCGCTTCCCCGAAAAGCCTCTGCAGACCAAGGGCCGTCAGGTCTACTGCGTGAATACGGTGTTAGCTGGAGTTGCTGACTTCATTGAGATGCTCGAGTGATATTTGTTTGTTGTTAGTTACATGCTCTTTTGTTCTAAGATCTCTCGTATATAAGGTGTGACTGCAAAACAATCCTCTAGGTCGTTCTCTTCTAGTGCCCAATAGATAATGGTATTGATATGTAATTTATAGTCTTTAAGTATATTTTGTTTTATTCGATCCCAAATTTTGATGTCTTCCGTTCCTATTCCCTCGGAAAGATAATCATCAAAAGAAGATATTATAACTATCATCAGCGTAAATTTCTCTTTGTTGTTTAATTTATTATTCTCATAAAATGTAATAAATTCATTTACTCTCGAAGAATCAGCCGACGTATATTCCCAGTCCTGCGAAAACGGAGTAAGTGACGGTAAATGTAATTTCTTTATGAGACTTTCAATTGATTCTTTGTCAGCACACTTAGGACTAATCTCCTCCATTTGTCCGCACCTCTTATTTATTTCTTATTACAGCAATTTCAGCTAACGTCTTATTCACGTACTTCGCAAAAATATCATCTCTTGGGGTGTTTACGAACTTCGTGAACACACCTTCAACAACCAAGTTTACGACTCCTCTTCCAATTGGTCTAACGGACTTTTAATCCTTCTTATGTCCTTCACACTCACATGTGTGTACTTTTCGGTGGTGCGTACACTTTGATGACCGAGCAACTCTTGAATGTAGCGAATGTCAATTCCACCTTCAATAGATGTGTAGCGAATGAATGGCGTAAGGCGTGAATGCTAACCTTTTTCTGGATTCCAGAGGCAGTACGTGCTTGTTCGAACACTTTTTTGAACCCTTCGTTCAGTTATATGTCGCTCTGGGTGTTGACCTGGGAACATCCATTTCTCGGGCTTTTCTTGTTGTAAATACGGTTGAACAATATCCATAGCTGTATCGGATAATAGGGTAAGACGGTCCTTTCGACCTTTGCCTTGAGAAACTCGAAGCGTTTTTCGCTCGAAATCAATGTCTTGAGTTTTCAACCGGACCACTTCCCCTACCCGTAACCCTGAGGAATAGGTAAGGTATAGGATCGCACGATGTTTTAAATTATGGAGTGCTTTTAAGATCAACATCAACTTCGTTCATCGATAGAACATTCGGCAACTTCTTTTCTTTCTTAGGGCGAACATAAGAGACTGCTTCATCATGCAATAGTACTTTTTGAGCAAAGAATTTGATCGCGCTAAGCGCTTGATTAACATAGGAATGGGAAGATTTCCTATGAAGTAAGTGTAAGGAATAACTCTGAATCATTTTCTCGTGACCCATCCCATTATTTTGCTGCTGTACAAAAGCATGAAATCGATGGACTTGACTACAATAAGCTTTTAACGTTTTTTTACTATAACCTCGAAGCTGCAGTGCATGAACGAAAGACCTTTTTATGGACTCATTCCATGAATAGATTGGAATATGATCCAGCATATGAACTTCATTGGTAAACAAGCTGCACTCTTTCATCAACATGCTATCAACATAAATCTTCGTTCCTTCAAAAAGTGTTTGCAACTGTTGAATGGATTCGGGTGTAAAAGGAATCACCCTCTCATTATAGCAGCAACCTAATTATTGGAAAGCAAAAAGAGCTCACAATCGCCGTCATCGACGTTGTAAGCTCCCGGTACTTTCGGTGCTGTTCATCCTTTATGATCTAACCGCATTCAATGCAATATTGTTACGCTTAGGGGATTAAAATTGTTGTAGTCATTATATAGATTAAACCATAATTCAGGCAGCAATGGCTACTTCATTAGCTCCTACCCAGATTCATTACATGATAGTATTTTGTATAATAGAGAAATACTTATTGTGGAACTGCGAAGGAGTGGACCTATCGTCATGAAACCGGCGTTAGATCCGAGAGAAATCAGAACCCTGCAAAAAATAAAAAACGCTCTCCTTCACATGATGGCTTCCCGAATCGATCCCATATCCATTACGGATCTATGTGCCGAGGCACAAGTGACACGGCCTACCTTCTACAAGCATTTTAGCAGTGTAGGCGAGTTAATGGAGGTTATGTCCAAGGAGACAATGGAAGATTTGGAACACCGCATCGTGATCGAGAAAAAAATATCACTTCAAGAAGTTGATTATGATGAACTGCCTTCCAATATGGTCGCTTTATTCAACCACGTGCTGGAGAATCGGCAGTTTTACGAAGCCTTCATTTTAATCCATCCGGACACGCCGTTTACGCGTTATTTCAAAGCTACGCTATACCATTTTGTAAAGGTTGGGCTTGAAGCTTCCATTGAAACAGGCGCTGAGATCAGCGTTCCGTCCGACGTGGTGATCAACTTTATGACAGGTGCATTTCACGAGACCATCTTGTGGTGGATGTTGCAGGGATATCCCTACACTCCACGGGAAATGACGGCCATGGCATTACGCTTGTCCATTAACGGACCTTATCAATTCTAGAATATTAAAAAAGAGTAGCGCCTCTCCGTCGAGAATAGGATACGTTACTCTTTTTGCTAACTTCGTAAATCAGAAGGAATATTTGTCCATTTCATCGAAATACAATGTACTAACACGAAATCGATAGAAAGAGATGTGTATAAGATGAATGGAATTCTGGGCGTATCCGGACTATCGTTCTTGCTGGTGACACTGTTCACGCCGCTGCTTATCTGGGGCTTGCGCACGTTAAAGCTTACGCAGCCAATCCGGAGCGAGCTGCCTCCCGATCATCAGGCCAAACGCGGGACGCCGTTAATGGCAGGTCTTATATTGCTGATTGGCGTTGCCATTTCACTGCAATTTCAACCTACGCCGCTTACCGTTTTTTTATGCTCGACCTTCCTCTTGTTCAGCTCGATCGGGTTTATGGATGACTTCAAGAAAGCTGCGTGGCAGGACCCGTCCGGAATCTCCGGTCGCATGAAGCTTGTATTTCAGTTCCTGTTTACCGGCGCATTACTGTATGTGCTGTTCCATTCCTTTTCACTGACAAGTGATATCCGACTCTTCAACGGGTTCCAGCTCCATTTGCCGGTAAGCGTGTACGTCATTATCATGCTGTTATTCATTGTGGGTTCGGCGAATGCCATTAACTTTACCGACGGATTGGACGGACTGTTAATCAATGTAGCTATACCTACTTATTTTTTCTTCTTTTTAATCTCCGACAAACCGGAAGTGCAAATGTTCTCGCTGGTCATGGTCGGCTGCCTGCTCGGCTTGCTGCTCTACAATATTCATCCAGCCCGGGCTTTCATGGGCGATACGGGATCTCTCGCCATTGGCGGCTCCCTATCATTCTTAGCGGTCATCGAGAAGGTCGAAATTCTGATTCCGCTTCTGTTCGTTATCTATTTGGCTGAGCAGCTCTCGGTTATCCTGCAGGTATGGTACTACAAACGCACCAAGCTGCGTCTGTTCCGAATGGCACCGATCCATTTCCACTTCAGTCTCAAATACGGCTGGAGCGAGAACAAAATCGTGATGATTTTCGGTTTTGTCTCCTGGTTTATGGCTCTGCTCTGTTGGTTGATTGTCAAATATGTAATGTAATGCAATATCAATCCATTTCATAAATTTCAAGCCAGCTGGTAGAAGAACACCTGCCTTACGACGCGCCCCATTAGGCGCGTTTTTCATTTACGTCATTTCCCGCATTCTTCCATCGAACCTTTCAGACAGGACATTCATACCCTAATGATAAATGTCTTGAGAGGAGATAGTTTCGTTGAGCGTATTGGAATCCAGTTCAAGAAAAAGCATTCTTCCCTACGGGGAGCTGCCGCTCTTGTTCACGCAAAATGTCGGTCAATTCGACCCAAACACGCTTTATTTCGCACAAGATTCGGGTTTTCGCTGTTCGTTCGAAGCGGATCGGATCTCGCTGACGCTGTATAAGCCCGTTTCCACGGAAGCAGAGCGAACAACAAACGGCGTTGTACTGGTGTGGCGTTTCGATATCCCGGGGAAGGCTTCCAGACTGGAAGGCATGTCGAAGGAAGAAGGCAAGTTTCATTATTTTCGCGGCAATGATCCGAAGCGCCATATTACGCACGTCGATACGTATCGCGGAGTTGCATACCGGGAGTTATGGCCTGGTATCGACGCCGTGATCCAAGGGAGTGGCGGTAAGCTCAAGTTTGATTGGCTTCTGAACCCGGGTGCAAGGGTGGAGGATATTCAGCTGGTATGCGACGGATCTGACGAGATCAAGATCGACGAGGAAGGCAATCTGCTCCTAATCACGCCCTATGGCACGCTTATGGATCAAAAACCTATCGCCTACCAGGAAGTAGACGGCGTACGTAAGGAATTGGGGTGCCGGTATGTAGTGAAATCCGGACTGGAAGGCCGTAATCAGATCGGGTTTGAAATGACCGAAGCTTATGATCGTGAACTGCCCTTGGTGATTGATCCGGTCATCTTGTATTCGACTTATCTTGGCGGCACGGAAACGGAAGAAGGCCTGGACATCGTGGTCGATGATTTCGAGCAGGCTTATGTGACAGGCATCACGACTTCGGCCAATTTCCCCGTGACACCTGGGGCTTTCCAGACGACGTTTCAAGGCACGGCTGACTTCTTTGTCAGCAAGATCGATGCTTCGGGGACAAGTTTAATCTATTCTACCTTCATCGGAGGAAGTGCTTCGGATACGGGCAGAAGCATTGCCATTGACTTCGCTGGGAATGCGTACATTACCGGTACCACTTTTTCCAGCGATTATCCGACAACCCCCGGTGCGTTTCAAACAACGGCCGTCTTCACTAGCAGTAATGCGGTTGTAACGAAATTGAGCCCTGATGGCGGTACGCTTGTATATTCCACTTATTTGGGAGGCTCCGGAGGAGATGAAGGATTCGGCATCGCCGTCGATCTTTCCGGAAGCGCCTATGTGGCCGGTCGCACGAGTTCTGCTGATTTTCCAGTGACCGCGGATGCTTTCCAGACATCCAACCCTTCATCCATTTCAACTTCGTTCGTGACGAAATTGAATGTCGACGGAACGGGATTGATTTATTCGACCTACCTGGGCGGTACCCTGGATACAACGGACGCCAACGGCATTGCTGTGGACGATTCGGGCAATGCTTACGTCGCCGGCCAGACGGTGGCTTCGGACTTCCCGACAACGCCAGGAGCGTTTCAAACAACCCTTCAAGGCGATGTCGACGGATTTGTCGTGAAGCTGAACCCTACGGGAAGCGCGCTCGTGTATGGAACTATATTGGGAGCCAGCTTGAATGATGTTATTTTTGACGTCACGATCGATACGGCGGGGAATGCTTATGTCACCGGATCATCGAGTTCCCCCGATTTCCCAACGACATCCGGATCGTTTGTCACACCTTTAGGGACTAACCGGGCTTTCGTTACCAAGTTGAATCCTACGGGAACCGGACTCATCTATTCGGCGCTGATTGGGGGGAATGGCTCTAATACGGGGCTCTCGATCGCGCTAAACTCGGCACGAAGTGCATTCATTACGGGAGAAACATCGTCTGCGGATTATCCATTGGCCGGCGATGCAATCCAATTTTCCCTCTTTGGCCCCACCGATGCTTTTGTCACGATTCTCGACCCCACCGGCTCGTTTCTCGAATTTTCCACCTATTTGGGAGGCAGCTCGACCGATAGCGGCAACGGAATTGCCGTGGACTTGAATAATCAGATTTATATTACCGGCCAAACATCCTCGTTCGATTACCCGACCACTCCCTTCTCGTTTCAACCGTTCAACAACGGGGGAGTTGATGCGTTTATCACGAAGCTCGGTGAGCAAGCTACTATATTTGTTAATAAATTCGCCACCCGATTTGAAGTTCGCCCGGGAGAAGTAGTCGAATTTATTATTGAGATCAAGAATGGAAGCGGCATTCCGCTTACCAATGTATTCATTGAGGATCCGTTCCTAGGTTTTTTTCATATACTGCCTGTTCTCAATCCGTTTGAAGGGTTCGTCATTCCTCTCCCCTTCTTTGTTCCAGAGCAGTTTCCTCCGGGCTTTATCATTAACGAAGTGTTCGTTAGAGCGGATCAAGTACGGGACCCGGTCATTGCTATTGCTGAAATCTTCATTACGGAAAATCCCATACTCGAAGCAACGAAGACAGTTAATCCATCTTCGGCCGCTCCCGGTGAAACGGTCGTGTTTACCATTACACTTACCAATTTTGGGAATGTCGACTTGTTTAACGTCCGGATCGTCGATCCGCTGTTAGGACTGGATCAATTGATTGGCACTCTCCCTGTAGGCTCCAGTTTCGTGATTGATTGGCCGTTCGTCATTCCACCCGAACAACCGGCTGGTTTGACGATTGCAAATCGGACCGAGATTACGGCCGATAATCTGCCAACACCGCAAACGGTAGGAACCGTGGTTGAGGTGCTCCCTGCGCCGCGTCTCAACCTGGTGAAATCTGCGGACCGTATATCGGTATTACCAGGTGAAATCATTCAATTCTCGTTTGAAGTTACCAATACGGGAAATACCGACTTGACGAATATCATCATTACCGATGATACGATCGTTAGCGAGATCCAAGTGCCAAGTCTCGCCATTGGTGAGACCCAAGTGCTTACGGTACCTTTTCTCGTACCGCTGGAGACACCTTCACAGACCTACACCAATACGGCGATGGCCACCAGTGATCAGGCACCAAGCGTCACATCGAGCTTTGACGTACTGGTCGTTGAAGCGCCGCAGCTCGGCGTACGAAAGATCCCTTCCGTGGCAACCGTCATGCCGGGCCAGACTTTCCAGTACTCGATTGTTATCGATAATATCGGCAATGTCCCTCTAACCAATATTGTCCTTGAAGATCCATCGCTCGGCTTTGCCGAGGCGATCGAAAGTTTTGCCATCGGCGAACGACGCGAGTTTATTATTCCATTTACGGTCCCGCTGGATGCTGAACCGGGGTCGAATATCATGAACGAGCTCACCGTTCAATCCACGCAAACCGGATCGCAGGGAGTCTTGGCAACCGTTACGGTAACGGCAATTGGGCTTGCGCTCACCAAGACGGCGGATCTTGCCGTTGCGGCACCGGGCGATACGGTTGTGTTTACCCTTACGGTGACAAATACCCTTACCGAGCCACAGACCAATGTCGTCCTGAGCGATCCGCTGCTTGGCCTAAGCGAGACGATACCGACCATTCTCGCGGGCGGGACGATTACGCGGACGGGTTCCTTTACAATACCCGCTGATGCAGCGAACGGAAGCGTGATTACGAACAGCTTCACGGCCGTTTCGGACCAGACACCGCTGCAAACCGCTGCAGCCGAGGTTGTTGTTATATCCATACCTGGTGCCACGACGACACTGACGGTATCCAAGCTGCCTGACCGCAGTGTAGCCGCAACGGGTGAAACGGTAACCTATACGGTTGAAGTAACGAATACGGGCAGCAATCCGGCAACCAGCGTAACCGTCGCCGATTCCTTGACCGGAACCGTGGACGTGATCCCAGTCATTGCGCCGGGAGCGACAAGCGTTGTGATGTTTACCTTCCAAATCCCGACGAATGCACTGCAGGGGACCGTGTTTGCGAACCGAGTCACCGTGAATTGGCCGGAAAATCCGGTGCCCTCGCCGATATTTAGCGAAACGCGCGTCGTGGTAGCCCTGCCTTCCACGCTCGTTGATATTAACGTCGAGGCTGACCCGCCCACAGCAGCTCCAGGGACGGTAGTCAACAAGACGATCCGGGTCACGAATGTATCGAATGTGACGCTGACGGACGTTCCAAACCGGACGTTGACGGATGTGCGCGTTATTGATTTTCTTCTGGGTTTCAACGTCGTTATCCCGGCCTTGGGACCGGGTGAAACGCGAGTCTTTACGCTACCGTTTACGGTTCCTGCGAACTCTGTGGGAGGCGAGACCTTCCAAAACAACGTTGTTCTTTTCTCCGATCAATCACCGCTGCAGACGGCATCTGTCGATATCGTAACCGAGCTGCTGCCGAATGTCATTTTGACCGAAACGGTGGACCGTCCAGTGGGAAGACCAGGAGAACTCGTGCATTTCTTCATCTTTTTTCAAAACACGGGGAATGTGGTGCTTCGAAACGTCGTACTGACCGCACCGCTCTTCAACCTTCAGGTACGACTTGAGGAATTGGACATTGGCGCAGTCGAGAATATTCGAATCCCGTTTATACTGCCGGATGTTGAGGAAGATACCATTATAACCAGCCCGGTAACTTTAACGTCGGATAATGGACCGACAAGAAATGCAACAGCTTCTGTCCGGGTCATTGCCGAGGAAGAGGAATAAGTTTCGTCCGGCACAGCCATCGGATTTTCGCCATCCGACGTCGTAATTGTAAGGAAATTATATGCAGAGCGGACGGGGGATGCCTATCGTCCGCTCTGCAATCTTTGATTCAATCAATCGCTTGGCGTGATTTCTTCCAGTTCGCGCTTCAAATGGCTGAGAGTCGCTATTCGCTCCCCCTCATCCTGGGCATCGTAGAGCATCTGCTCGATGAATTCCCAGACATCCTCCAGCTTGCGTCTCCCCTGGTAAAATCGCAGGGCTTCCGAGTTGATCTCATATTGATGGTGGGTTCTCTTGTATGTTCTCATAAATTCATCCCAGTAAGGTGTTTGAACAAAAAACATCATATCGGCTTCAACCGGAGCTACATTCAGTCCCTCCCAATCAATCAGTACCAGTTGATGTCCATCTGACATCAGATTCCAATGGTGAACATCTGTATGACATAGAGCCTTATGTACATTGCTATGCGCTAAAGTCACCGACAACTCATGGACCTCATTCATCAGATCGTTCAATTGCTCCCTGTACGACTGTACCACTTCCCTGACATCGTTAGGCATCACGGCATCCAGGGTATGCTCGAGTTGCTGGAGAAAAGGAACCTCGAAATTCTCTCTTATCGCATCCGTGTTGAGCGGAATCTCCTCTCCATATTGATGAAGTTCGGTGATGATCTCTGCAAGCTCTCTCACTTGATCACTCGTCAGGTCAAGGTCAGCGATCGTATCTCCAACGATATATTCATACAATAGATAGATTCCTTCATCATCCTCACATTGATAAAATCCGTCTTTCGTTAGGATGGGGACTGGAATCTTTCCTTTCAACTGGCTGTGCTGCCCGAGCCACAGCAATATGGGTACATACTCGTCGATTCTCGCGGTCCATTTGGGCGTGGAAGCGCGGCTCTTTTCATATACTTTCAGGAAATAGGCATGTCCATCACTCTGCACTTTATAAGCCAGCGCTGCCCAACCACCCTTTTGGGGTACAACATGTGTACGATCCAATCCATAATATTCCTTCAAAATGCCTTGTAATTGTTCCATAGTACCTCCTATCTGTGCCTCATATCTTTCGGGGGTCTCCCCTCTAACTTATCATAGCGAGCTGGCCTTGGTGCATCTCGTATAAAAAAACAAGGATGCATCTTCTGCATCCTTGTTTGCCGTTAACCAGATCTTATTTTATTCTAACGGCCTGCCTTCTTTATAATAAAGATTCCGCTTAAGAATCACGAAGAAAATATGTACGTTCCGGTACCCGTGTTCTGACAAGATATCGTGAATGCGGGCTGCAACAGCATCATGAATTTCCTGAGATCTCTGGAACATAAGAATTTCCACGGATAGCGGCGTATTCGTAATGATCTGATAAGGAAGCAGTTCGATCTTCACAATTTCCTGCGGAATTTGAACAATCCCCGCGAATTCATCAACGACCTGTGGCGTTATTTCTTCAAGAAAGACTTCGGAGAATCCTTTAAAGCGTAAATATGGCACTCTTATCCCTTCATTTCGTCGAATTATTGTGTTATAGATGTCTTCAAGTGACTTTTATCTCTCTTCTACTATACAATATTGTTATTGTGAAAGGAATCACTATGATTCAGATGTACACATTCGCAGGTGGATTTCATCTATAGTTATCCTTTCAATTGCCCTGTACGAGCGCTTCCGTTAAACTTGATAACATCCGATTCATCATACGAGAAATTCATTATGGAGGTGAAGGTCCTCATGGGACGAAATCTATGGGATGCCGAATGGGAAGTGACCGAGCCGTTAGTCCGGTTATTGCTTACTCGTCAATTCCCCCAATTGTCCACCCTCAAGGTCCAGGAAATTGGCAACGGATGGGACAACACCGTTTATCGCGTTGGCGATGAGTATGTGTTTCGCTTTCCTCGTAGAAAGATAGCCATATCTTTACTAAATGCCGAAGCGAAAATCCTGCCCAAGCTTGAACATTACATAACGGTACCTTATGCGAAACCCCTCTTCTTCGGAAAAGAAAGTGAAGATTATCCTGCACCTTTTCTGGGATATACCTATCTTCCCGGTACATTCCCGATTGGAATTTCAGAAGAAGCGCGGATGCAATCAGCGGAAACGCTCGCCCGCTTCCTGAAGCGCCTGCATGCTTTTCCCGTGGAAATAGCGCAGCAAGCGGGTGTATTGTCTGACCAGCGTAAACTGACCGATATCGCCGGCCGCAAAGCCAAAATGCTGAATTTCCTCTCCAATCTTACCCAATATATAACGCAAGAGGAGTTACATGAGATCGAGGACTATTTGCGGGGCATCCATTTGGATCAGGCGAGGCATCGACATGTGCTAATCCACGGGGATCTCCATTTTAAAAACATGTTAGTCGATGATGACGGCAAGCTTTCGGGGATTATTGATTGGGGCGACGTCAACATTGGCCATCCTGCCTGTGACCTGAGTATCGTTTACAGCTACCTGCCGCCGGCCTCCAGAGCGGATTTCTATGATATCTATGGCGAAGTGGACGAAGAAACGAAGATTCTGGCACGAATGATCGCCGTCTATATCCCTATGTTAATATTCATCCAGGCCATCGACGAAAAGAATGACACCATTGCGCTGGAAGCCAAATCAATTATTCAGCGTGCCATGGCCATATAATGGTTCGATGGTTATGGCGGAATCATATCTCATACAAAAAAGAAGCTTGAAGAAACCTTCAAGCTTCTTTTTTTCTTCGTATCGTGATTTGCCATACGCTGCAGCAACGTTATATTTTTAACATTCCCATTAACGGCATAATGGTTTTTATTACATTCATGCCCAGTTTAATATGAGGGATGATCTGCCCCAAAAAGCCTAAACCGCCTACAGCCGCAACTCCTTCTCTCTCCTCAGCCCCTTCGACTGCCGGAGCGCTTGGAGGACCTCCAAACAAATCGCTTAAAAATCCGGAAATCTGCGCTTTATCCCCGCTCCGTGCAATCGAAGCCGGCATTTTTTGGTTAGCACGAAGTCCAGACAGCGTCACTTCCCGGCCTTGAATCTGATTCAGTTCTCCGATATAGTAGCTGCCATCCTTCAGAACGACCACGACTGGTTGACCTACCCAATGCTGGGGAGGTCTCGACTTCGAAGCGGCTCTGGACTTCCTGGCGCGTTTCGATGACATACTAGGATCACCTCGCTTCCCTATTCATCATGTAGACATCATATGCAGAGCCGTCTTTCATTCTTGTGCCTTTATAGGAGGATTGATATAAATGCGTCAATAACCTAGATTTAGTGGGCGAAAGCCCCCAAGATCAGCTCGTATAAATGAAAAGAAAGGAGTATCCCAATAGATCCTTTGATCTGGGGGATGCTCCTTTTTCTGTCGTCGATTCCTTGACCGGAACCTATTAACGCTCCGTGTACGAATCGTTCTCCCTATAAACTTTCTGATGCAGGGGCCGAATCCGGACAGCGGATGTCTTAAAACCGGGCATTTTACAGAACGGGTCCAGTTCCGGCCGGGTCGCGTGATTGACATTCTGCACGCCGCCCCAATGCATAGGCACGAACAGGGTGTCTTCTCGAATCTGGTCTTTGATTCTGGCACGCACGGTAAAATATCCATGCTCCGATTGAACTTCTACCCACTCTCCGTCCCGAATTCGGTAACGCTGTGCGGTAATCGGATGGATCTCCACGAAATTTTCCAGCTCACGCGCAAGCAAAGAAGGACTCCTTCTGGTCTGCACCCCTGTCAGATAGTGGGACAGAACACGTCCATTGGTCAGAATGAGCGAATACTCCTCAGTTACCCCTTTCCAAGGAGTCCCTTCCATTATAGAGAACACGGCCTTTCCGTCCGGATGGGCAAACGATTGTTGAAACAGAAGGCCCGCCCCAGCTTCTTCAGGCGAGGGGCACGGCCAATAGACTCCCTTCTCCCGGCGCAGTCGGTCATAGGTTATACCGTAGTAGTCTGCAATTCCACCCTTGCTCGCTAGCCTCAGCTCATTAAAGACCTCTTCAGGCTCGTTGAAGCGAAAATATTGCCCCTTCCCCAGCATGTCTGCTATGGAGCACAGAATCCTCCAGTCATGACGCGCCTCGCCAGGCGCCTGACGCCCTGCTTCTCTCAGAAGCACGCGTCCCTCCAGGTTCGTCAGTGTCCCTTCATTTTCCATGTAGGAGGTTACGGGCAGAACGAGATCGGCCAATTGGGCCGTTTCGGACATAAACATGTCGGCAACCATCAGAAAATCAAGTTTGTTCAAACCTTCCTCCACAAGCCCGGCGTTCGGATTCGATACGATGGGATTGGAGCCCATCACGAAGAGCGATTTAATCACTCCCTGATGAATCAGCTCCATCATCTCATAGGCAGAGACGCCTTTCCCGGGGAGGCTTGCAGCTTCCACACCCCACACGGAGGCAACGTAAGCCCGATCCTTTTCATTCTCGATCGACCTGTAACCCGGCAGCTGATCGGCCTTCTGCCCATGCTCCCTTCCCCCTTGTCCATTCCCCTGACCGGTGATGGCTCCGTATCCGCAGCCCTCTCTCCCGATTTTACCCGTAGCCAAGACCAGGTTTAGAAAATGGCGAACCGCAAGATGGCCATCCGTCTGCTGCTCCACCCCTCGCGCAGTCAGCACCATGCCAGTATCCGCCTCGCCAAAGGCTAAAGCGGCCTCCCGGATTTGCCCCAGCTCCAATCCGCATATATCGGCAGCCTGCGAGAGATCGAGGCTGTTCAGATAAACGCTCAACTCGTCGTAACCGTTCGTCCTTGCTTGAATAAAGGACTCATCGATAAAGCCTTCATCCATAATGATCTTAAGCATCACATCCGCCAGTACGGTATCCGTTCCCGGTCTGATCGGCAAATGCATATCGGCCATGGCGGCGGTGGCTGTTTTCCGCGGGTCGATGACAATGATCCTCGCCCCATTCTCCTTAGCCCGGTTGAAGTAAGGCAGCAGCGTTGGCTGACATTCCGCTATATTGGTGCCGGCCAGCACGATGCAGCGGGCCAGAGGAATATCAGCCAATCTGAAGGTCAACCCCCGGTCAATCCCGAAGGTTTTGCTCCCTGCAGAAGCAGCGGCAGACATACAGAAGCGGCCGTTATAATCGATATGGCGGGTTCCCAGCGCCACTCGGGCAAATTTCCCGAGCAAATATGCCGTTTCGTTGGTCAACGATCCACCGCCGTAAACGGCATTGGCATCAGGGCCATGCTGCTCTGATATCCCCTGTAAATGCTGACTGGCCACAGCAAATGCTTCATCCCACGAACATGGGACGAGTTCACCATTTGAACGGATGAACGGGTTTGTCAGACGCTGCGAATGGACTGCATGCTGATGCGCATGCATGCCTTTGACGCATACCCTGCCCTCCGATGCGGCGTTCGGTACCCCTTCCACCTTATATTCGGCCCGGCGCTGACCCGGAATGCCGTTCCCACCCTCGGTTACCGTCATCTTGCACTGCACACTGCAGAACGGACATTGCGTCTCGATCACGGCAGCAGCTTCTGTCGCTTCAGCACGATCCGATTGAAGCATAACGAGACCACCTCTTTCTATTATTCTTCTGCTTTAACGGACCTGCGCCTCCCATGCATAGCGAGACAGCTGTTCTGCAAGTTCTCTTTGCAGATCATCGTCAAGAACATTCTCCCGGATCGCCGTCACGCCTGTACGTTCCACCCACCTCCACAGCGGTTCCTCATACATGCTGTTCTGACGGTACCACTGCAAGCTAGCAGCTGCGAGCTGGACGACATCTTCCTCACTCTCCGCAACACCGATCAACTGCCCTTCACGGACAGGATGCGCCGCATGTCCGCCGAGATAAACCTCCCAGCCCGCGGGAGAAACGGAAATTCCGATCCCCTGAACCAGGATGCTGACGGACGACGCTGTGCAATCAGACACCCCTGCACTCACCGGGGAAGGAAGGGACACCTCTCGCCAGCCGGTTCGAAGCCATTCCCCAATTTTACGAATGCTTGCCGCCTCTGGCTTCGATCCTTCCGTGTCTCCCACCCATACCTTGACCCCCTGATAGGACCTTGAGCCCTTATAAAAAACGTCGTCGGCACTTGCTTTAATTGGTTGGCTACGCTCATCATGGTGAACTGCACCCGTCATTTCAATGTCAAAATAAAATCGTAAGGCTGGACAGCACACCTCACAACCGTCCGGTTTCTTCCAACCTTGACGTAACATAAAATCCTGAACGGAATGACAGCCTTGAGACACGGCATGAACCACCGCTTGCTTCAATGAAGATGGACCAAGCACCGTGCATTCACATACAGGAACCTCGATTGGCGTTCTGGCTTCCGTATGCAAACCCTCTTTCCTCTTGCCGCTTCGCATATATTTGACAAGAGCGTCCACCATAGGCCGGCAGCCGCCGCAGGAACCGGATGCCCTGGTATGCTCCTTCACTTCATCCGAGCTTTCCAGATGATGTTCGGTAATAGCCGCCATGATCGCCGCTTTGCTGACGCCGTTGCAAGCGCAAACCGTTTCATGTTCCGGGAGCGCCTCTGCAGCGGATTCGGCTGCGCTGAGGCCGCTGCTTTCAGAAGGTATAAGCTCTGACACAGCCGCACCCTGCTGCACCAATGTCAGGAGCGAGGACCCCTCATTCGTATTTCCGAACAGAACAGCACCCGTAACCCTGCCATTGCGCATGGTCACTTTTTTGTATGTGCCGCATACGGCATCGTAGTGCTGAATGGCCGTTTCAGCACCTTCCCCTGATATCACTCCGGCGGAGAATACATCCACGCCCGATACTTTAAGCTGGGAGTAGGGAATCGACCCGCCATATGGCTCCGCCTCCCGGCCGCAGATGACACGGGCCAGCACCTTCCCCTGCTCATACAGAGGAGCGACCAGACCATAACTTACGCCTCGGTGTTCCGCGCACTCTCCCACGGCATAAATGTTCGGCTCGCTCGTTCTCATGAAGTCATCCACCAGAATCGCCCGCTGCGTTCGAATGCCGCTTCTTTGGGCAAGCTCCACATTGGGCTTGATCCCAACAGCGAGAACGACTACATCCGCATCTAGACGCGTCCCGTCCATAAACCGAAGACCCTGCGCTCTCGTGCGGCCAACAATTCGCGTGGTGTCCTTCGCCAAGTTAAATTGCATCCCTTGAGCTTCAAGTTCCCGCTGCAGCATCATCGAAGCCGTTCGATCCAGCTGCCGGTTCATGATATAAGGAGCATTATGAACCACTTGGGTATCCATCCCGAGATGGAGAAGCCCGCGGGCAGCCTCCAATCCCAGTAAGCCTCCGCCAATGACTGCCGCCTTCGTGTACATCTTGGACATTTCGGTCATTTTCGTACAGTCGTCCACAGTCCGAAACGAAATGACGCCTTCCTTATCCGCTCCGGTTATAGGCGGAATGTAGGGAGATGAGCCTGTTGCCAGAATTAACGCATCATACGTTTCCCGTATACCGGAGACTGTCTCGACAGCGCGGGATTTGATATCGATATGACAAACGGTCTCCCCTGCCAACAGCCGAATGCCATGCAGCTCATACCAGGACCAATCGTTCAGAATGATATCCTGGAGAGAATGTTCACCTTGAAGCACTTTGGATAGGAGGATTCGATTGTAGTTAGGGCGAGGTTCGGCACCGAATATCGTAATATCGAAGAGCTCCGGATCCAGCTTGAGGATTTCCTCAACACATCGTATTCCCGCCATCCCATTGCCAACGACAAGTAGCTTCTTTCTCCTCATGAAACACCTCCACTCCCGCCATGTCATCTTCATGTAAGAAAATAGAAAACGCCCTTTCCCATAATGAGGGAAAGGGCGTCATTGCCTCTAATTCGGCACACCTTTGTGCCGATTTTCAATAATAACCATACATTCAGATTAGTTGATGCACAAAAAAATGTCAATATACATAACACCAAATTCATTATATTGCTGAATAAATAAATATCAAGCGAAATTATGTAAAGTATATTGACATTCAGTTGACCACTTCTCTATAATGTGAATCATCATAATCATATGTTATTTTACGGACGGGGACACAATGATGTGTCTTTAGTCTTTGGGCAATGAGGCCGCAAATCGTCTTGGCAAAGGGCGATTGCGGTCTTTTTATGCCTGCAGCTGGGAGTCGACACGAATAGAGAAAGTACACATTTTGGATAAGGAGCGATAACGATGGAGAGGAAAGGATTTTGGCAAAGCGGGCATAAGCCCTCGCTGTTCGGTGCTTTTCTGTATTTTGACATCAGCTTTATGATATGGGGCATGCTTGGCCCCCTTGCGGTGGTCATTGCCGCGGATTATCCGATGGACCCGGTGCAGAAGGCAAATCTTGTGGCGCTTCCCGTTCTGGGCGGCTCCATACTCCGACTCGTATTAGGATTCCTGGCGGATCGCCTGGGTCCTAAATTAACGGCTCAGATTGGAATGGTCGTTACGCTGATCCCTTTATTATTAGGCTGGTTGTGGGTAGATTCCCTGGATCAATTGTATGTTGTCGCTATTCTGCTAGGGGTGGCTGGAGCTTCGTTCGCTGCAGCTCTGCCACTGGCGGGACAGTGGTATCCCAAGGAACATCAAGGTTTGGCGATGGGAATTGCCGGTGCCGGTAACAGCGGCACGGTCCTCGCAACCCTCTTCGCCAATCGGCTTGCCCAACATTTCGGAAGCTGGGAGATTGTGTTCGGACTCGCCATTATCCCCATCGTGCTGGTATTCATTTACTTCTCGCTGTTTGCACGCAATAGTCCGAATCGTCCCGCTCCCAAAAGATGGTCCGAATATGCAAATGTCCTTAAGCAGCGTGATGCCTGGGTATTCTGTGCCCTGTACTGCGTGACGTTCGGCGGCTTTGTGGGACTTGCTAACTATTTGACGATCTTCTTCAACACCCAGTATGGTCTCTCCGCGGTCCAGGCCGCCGACATTACCACGATCTGCGTCATAGCAGGGAGCTTCTTCCGCCCTGTGGGCGGCTTTCTGGCCGATCGAATCGGGGGCTCACGGATGCTCATGTTTCTCTATACCGGGGCGTCCATCATGCTCATCGGCGTCTCCTTCATGCCTCCACTTTGGCTTGTTGTCACGCTGCTGTTTATTGGCATGATGTGCCTGGGTGCGGGAAACGGTTCGGTATTTCAGCTCGTCCCTCAGCGGTTTGGCGGCGAGATCGGCCTGGTTACCGGTATTGTCGGAGCCGCCGGAGGGCTTGGAGGTTATGCTCTGCCGCTTATTCTCGGCCGATTATACCAGGCGACAGGCTCATACACAGCGGGCTTCATTATTTTAAGTTTCATAGCTGCCGCTTCGCTGACCCTTACAGTCGTGATGCAGCTGAAATGGCGGCGAAGCTGGCTTCGCAGTGTGTCATCAGGTCCGCAGGCCGGTTCGGCCAAGCTATAAATAAAAGTCTCTCAGGTTATATCCTTGTCAAACGAATACAAATGTTAAGAATATGTTGAGGAGACCAATACCCGGTATTAAACCGGGTATTGGTCATGCTTTGTAGCTGTGCTTTTTCAATCCCCCTTCTATCCAATCCACTTCAGTTCCTTACTCGTTCGTTCCCAGTTAAAGGCTTACCCGTTCTTTCTCGTCTCTCGTCAATAGGCAGAGTTGTTCCTGAAAAGATTAGCTTCAACATGAGAAACACGCCGTATCCAAGCACCCCGCCGGCTGTATTCAGAATTAAATCATCCACATCAAAACTTCCCATTGAAAAAACGAGCTGGGAGCATTCCAGCGCGAGACTCAACCCCAGAGATGTCGTAAAGGAGCCAATGAACCCGAGGAACTTGCTCCTAAGCATAAGACCGACGAATATGCCATTAGGCATGAATATGGCGATATTCCCGAAGAGATTGATCACGTCATGTGGACTCGTAAGACGCCTCATATTCATTCGAATGGATTCAAAAGGCGTGAAATTGGCAAATTGCAATCGATTCTGTGCATATTCCGGGATCTCGGTGGCTCGATGCAGCTGCTGCCACAGAACCGATATATCTACGGAACCGAACTTGAATAGAATCACCTTGAGTAAGACGTAGAGATACAATGAATACGGCAATAATAGTAACCATTTATTCGATAATTTCATTCCGCATCATCCTTGCTTAGCAGTACCGTCACTATGATTCCGTCGATATTGTTTCCAGATATCTCATACTCGCTTCCTGCCGGTATCTCAATCTCCATGTCTTTGGATGTCACGGGTACATACTTAATTTCGTATTCCTTCCCATCTACGGTTGTTCTGTAGCTGGATTGATCCTTTAGGTAATCCAGATATTCCTCCAAGGTAAGATTCAGTTCCTTCATGATCATGCTGTGCGGCTGCCCAACATAACGAAAATGCCACGGTTCATACTGAATGCCTGTAATCTCTGTCTTGTCCTGAGGATAGCGCAGAATGAATCCGTGCGCCCATGCATGCTCCTTCAGCCACTTCCCTTCGGGCGATCGATCAATCGACTGTTGCGTCGATCCGATATCCATCGAGAGCCCGAGATTATGCTCGCTGTAGCCTGGAGGCAAGGCGTAATCGGAACCTTTTTCACGATAAAGCTGTTCTTGCTCGTCTTCATCCCGATACCCGCTGCTGATCATGAAGCGATTGACTCCATCTTCTCCGGCGGCTTCAATCATATTACGGAAATTCTCCGCCACACTGCGCGATAACCGGATCGTGTTATCCAGAACCACATAACCATACATTAAATCTTGATTTTCAAACAATGTTACGATATCCTTCGGCACCGCTTCCGGATCAAGCGGATGATCCTTATTGACCAGAACCAAGTTTCCACGCGTCACTTGTTCATCCGTTACACGGATCGTCTGCGTAGCGGATGTCTGATTCGATTGCGTGCCGGAATCCGTCTTTGTTTCCTGTCCATCCCTACTGTCCACCCTATCCTTCACGTTAGGCGTCTCCGTCAGAATGGACTCGCATCCGACCAACAGAAATATAACGAGCATAATCAAACCTTTTTTCAACTTCAACAACTCCCTCTAGCTTGGTCTATCCAGATTAATGAATAGAGTTTAAGGAAAAGTAGGAAAAAGTTAAAGTTTTTCTTAAGAGAGATGATTCTCGCCTATCCCTTTTCCCTTTGACAAGATTGAAGCCAATGGCTTAACTTGGTATTTAGACTAAAAAGAATAAAGAAGGTGCCATTATTCTTGCTCAAATTATTTCGTTATTTACGTCCCCACTGGGCTGCGGCCCTGCTTGCGCCGCTGCTTATGCTGCTGGAGGTCGCCATGGATTTGCTCCAGCCCATTCTCATGGCCAGCATTATTGATCAAGGCGTCATGCAGAACGATACTGCGCACATTCTCCATACAGGTCTCATCATGCTGGGTGCGGCTGCCATCGGGCTGCTTGGAGGTCTCGGTTGTACGATCTATTCTTCCATTGCCTCGCAGCGTTTCGGTGCCGACCTGCGCCGGGATTTGTTCCTTAAGGTTCAGACCCTCTCGTTCCGTAATCTGGACGATGTCTCAACGGGTTCGCTGATCACACGGCTTACGAGCGACATCGTCCAGATTCAGACCATGGTCCAGATGCTGCTGCGTATCTTCGTACGCTCTCCGTTGCTCGCGATTGGAAGCATGATCATGGCAGTGATCATTAGCCCGAAGCTCGCCATCATTCTGGCCATTGCCGTTCCGTTGTTGTTCGTTGTGATGTTCTTTCTGATCCGGGCTACCCTACCCTTATTCGCCACCGTTCAGAAGAAACTCGATAAAGTGAATACAGTCCTGAAAGAGAATTTTGCCGGCATCCGGGTATCCAAAGCATTCGTGCGAGCCGGGTATGAGAAGGATCGATTCCATCAAGCGAATACCGACTTCACGCAAGTTTCGGTTAAAACACAACGGATTGTCGCGCTCAATATGCCCATCTTGACCATGATACTGAACATCAGCATCGTGATTGTCCTCTGGCTCGGCGGGAAGAACGCGATTGATGGCTCGTTCGAGGTGGGAAGCCTGGTAGCCTTCATCAACTATGTGACACAGGTGCTGTTCTCCGTTTCCTCCGTGGCGATGATGCTGGTTCGAATCTCTACGGCCAAGGTTTCCGCTGATCGTATCCAGGAAGTCATGCATACGGAATCCGAGATTGCAAACGCTGATCATCCGGCGGTAAATGCATACAAGCAGGGAGAAATCGAATTTGACCAGGTGACTTTTTCCTATAAACCGGGGATTCAGAAGCCTGTTTTACATCATGTCAGTTTCAAGGTTCGACCGGGGCAGACCGTCGCGATTATGGGAGCAACCGGTTCGGGAAAAACCTCTCTGGTATCCCTGCTTCCCCGCCTGTATGATGTAACTTCCGGACGGATCTTCATCGATGGAACCGATGTGCGACAATTCGACTTATCGGCGTTACGCGAACGCATCGGCATCGTCCTGCAAGAATCCATCCTCTTCACAGGCACCATTCGGGATAATATCCGCTACGGGAAAGCGGATGCTTCCGATGAAGAAGTGATTGCAGCGGCCAAGGCTGCGCAGGCGCATGAATTCATTTCGTCCATGCCGGAAGGATACGATACGATGCTTGGACAAAGAGGCGTGAACCTCTCCGGCGGCCAGAAGCAGCGGATATCCATTGCACGGGCATTACTGCTCCGCCCCGCCATTCTGATTCTGGATGACAGCACCAGTGCCATCGATATGGGAACGGAGTCCAGGCTTCAGAAAGAGCTGGCCCGGCTGATGAAGGGTCGAACCTGCCTCATGATTGCCCAGCGGATCTCTTCCGTAATTGATGCCGATCGCATACTGGTGCTGGACGATGGAGAATTGGTAGCGGAAGGTACGCATAGCGAGCTGCTTGCTTCCTGTGAGCTGTACCAGGATATTTATCAATCGCAATTCGGCAAGGAGGTGTCTTCCCATGGCTAAACCCGATCAAGGATCCAAGCATGGCAATACAGAAGCTCCGGATCTGAGTTTGCGCGGCGGCAGCCCCATGCGCGGAATGACGATGGCCAAGGCGAAGCCCAAAAATACAATGGGAACATTACGCCGGATCTGGGGTTACATACGACCATTTAAAGGCGGCATGATCGCTGTTTTCTCATTCACGCTCATCACGACGATTCTGTCCCTGATTGCTCCTTACCTGCTGGGGAATGCGGTGGATCATTATATCATTCCGGGAGATTTTGAGGGACTCATGGGGCTGTGCGCGGTGCTTCTAGCGGTTTACGCGGGTACTGCACTCACAGCATGGCTGCAGCAGCATGTCATGGTTAAGGTCTCGCAGCTGTCTATTCAGGACATGCGGAGGGATATTTTTGCGAGACTTCAAGTCCTTCCGCTGCGTTTCTTTGACAGCAAGACCCACGGCGAATTAATGAGCCGCACGACCAACGATATCGAGAACGTTTCCGGGACGTTGAATCAGAGCGTAACCCAGCTCATTTCAAGCCTGCTGTCCCTGGTTGGATCGCTTGCCATTATGCTGTACCTGAACGTATGGCTGACGCTGCTCAGCATGGTGACCATTCCGCTTGTCATGCTGTTCACGAAGATCGTAGCAAGCCGGACAAGGAAGCATTTCTCCAAGCAGCAGAGCACGCTGGGTGAGCTTAATGGCTTTATCGAGGAAACCGTCTCGGGGCAGAAGGTCGTTCAGGTATATCGCCGGGAGCGGCATGCCGCTGCGCAGTTCGATGTCATGAACAAGAAGCTGACCGATGCCAGCATTCAAGCTCAGATTTATTCGGGTACCGTCGGTCCGGTTATGAACGTGCTGAATAACATCAGTTTTGCCTTAATTGCGGCGGTCGGCGGGTATATGGCATTCAAGGATTTTACTACCGTGGGGGTTGTCGTTGCATTTCTGAACTACTCGAAGCAGTTTCAACGGCCGCTGAACGACCTGGCGAATCAATTCAATCTCGTGCAATCTGCTGTGGCGGGTGCTGAACGGGTCTTTGAGGTGATGGATACCGAGTCCGAGTACCAGGACAATCCAGACGAGAATACAGCAGATGACATGTATGGCGAGGTGCAATTTGACCATGTCTGCTTCAGTTATAAGGAAGGAATCCCGATCCTGAAGGACGTTTCCCTTACCGCTCGGCCGGGCGAGACCATTGCGCTTGTCGGTCCGACAGGTGCCGGCAAAACCACCATCATCAATCTGCTGACCCGTTTCTATGAGATCGATTCTGGCATGATCACCATTGATGGGGTCGACATCCGACAGCTTGATAAGGATCACCTGCGGAGCAAGCTGGGAATCGTGCTGCAGGATGCCTATGTATTCTCGGCATCGATTCGGGAGAACATCCGCTACGGCCGGCTTGATGCCTCGGACGAAGAGATCGAAACCGCCGCCAAGCTTGCCAATGCGCATGACTTTATCATGAAGCTGCCCGAAGGCTATGACACGCTGCTTGTGTCGGGCGGAGGCAACCTGAGCCAAGGCCAGAGGCAGCTCTTGACGATCGCTCGCGCGGTGCTTGCCGATCCGGTCATTTTGATTCTGGACGAAGCTACCAGCAGCATTGATACGCGGACGGAGATGCATATTCAGACCGCCATGCGCACCCTGATGAAGGGCCGAACCAGCTTCGTCATCGCTCATCGTCTAAGCACGATCCGTGAGGCTGACCAGATTCTCGTCATGAATCAAGGCGGTATCGCAGAGCGCGGCACACACGAAGAGCTGCTGGCCAAACGCGGCTTTTATTACGAGTTATATAACAGCCAGTTTAAGTTAAGCGGTTGAAGATGGGTTAGGTAATATTCTTACAAGCCGCTGACAACAATTAAGAGAGCCGGTTCCATGGAACGGCTCTCTTGTTTGTCTGCTATAAGGATAAGTGTCTTGAGTAATGAGTGCTGCGTGTTGGGTGTTGCTTATCGACTACCTTCTCCTTGTTACTGCAGAGCAGAATCTGTATCTGTATCTGCTTAAGACTATCGGGAATAACACAACCGGATCTGAGAGCCTTTAATTCGATCGAACCAGCTCGATTCGCAAATCGAGCGGACACCAGATCCGTTATTTCCATCAAAACAGCTCAATTCACGAATCGAACGGACACCCGGGCCTTCATTTCCATCGAACCAGTTCAATCTACAAATCGAGCGGAGATTAGGGCCTTCATTTCCATCAAACACCAACTCAATCTACAAATCGAGCGGACACCAGGTCCGTTATTTCCATCAAACCCGCTCAATCTACCAATCGAACGGACACCCGGGCCTTCATTTCCATCGAACCAGTTCAATCTACAAATCGAGCGGACACCAGATCCGTTATTTCCATCAAAACAGCTCAATTCGCGAATCGAACGGACACCAGATCCGTTATTTTAGTTAGCATAGGGCGAAAATCACACTTTTACGGGGAATAACGTACCTCATGTCCGCTAAACTAGTTAATTTCGTCTTTTTTAACTAAATAACGGATGCTCAGTCCGTTAACAAAACAAATACAATGCGAAGCAATACAAATGCCATTCAATCGTACTTTCGATGCCATACTAATGCTATTCAAACGCACTTGCGATGCCATGCAAATGCCATTCAATCGTACTTTCGATGCCATGCAAATGCCATTCAAACGCACTTGCGAAGCAATACAAATGCCATTCAATCGTACTTTCGATGCCATGCAAATGCCATTCAATCGCACTTGCGATGCCATACAAATGTCATTCAATCATACTTTCGAAGCAATACAAATGCCATTCAATCATACTTCCGATGCCATACAAATGTCATTCAATCGTACTTTCGATGCAATACAAATACAAATCAAACGCACTTCCAATGCCATGCAAATGACTACAAGGCCACCATCTCGTACGATCCCATCATTCCAACTCAACTTGACTGGCATTACTCACGATCCGTTTTACAGCCCCGATCATCCATTCCATCTCCACATATTGATTGTTCGGTGCATTGCATTCGACGCCCCAATAGCCCTTGTAACCGCCTGCGAGCAGACACCGTACCTTCTCCTCCGCACCGGGATGGACCGCTGTTTTCGCGTCAAAATGAGTATGTACCGTCCACGGGGCAACCATCGCATCCCCTTCAGCCTCATCGGCCTTCCATCTGCCAAGATGAAGCAGAAAACCAAAAGCAGGATGATGGACTTCCTCTGCAAGCCGTTTCATTTCATGTGGAAGCAGTGAGGCGCCCATATGATTTTCCGGACCAATGGTATAACCGCCATCCGCTGCACGATCCGCATATTCGCGATAACGTTTAACCGTATACTCGAACTGTTCATCAGTCATCGGCTCCGATCCCTTATAACTGCCGCCGGTGTCGATCCGCACGGTTTCAGCGCCCAGGATTTCAGCGGCATCCAAATGAACCAGCGCATTCTCATACAGCCTCTGCCGAAGATCCGGGTCAGGATCCCATAGTTGCGCTCCGTCCACAGCAAAGTTGACCACCCTCATCTCTTTCTCATCCAGCGCTTCTCTAATCTTGCGGATGTAGCTCTTATCAGCAAGCTTGTATACGCTGTCGCTCCGATCGATAAAAAAACCGTTCCACAAATCAACCGCATCCATTCGGTACCGGTACTTCACCGTCTCCAAATAACCGAACACATCCATTTTTCCTTCCAGAAACGTATTATAAAAAGAATAACCGCCAATCGAAATGTTCAACTGAATACCTCCTCAGAATGGATAAAGGAACTAGCTTCCGTTTATCGCACTTCCAAAAGACCTACGCATCACATCTTACTCGATGGTGTATCTAAGCTGATGATATTCCCCGCCGGAGAGAAAGCCTCTCTTCCTATACAGCTGCTCCGCCTGATTTCCCGTCGTTACAAAAAGACGCAGAACCGGATAATCAGGCTCCAGGACTGTTAACGCCCTATCCAGCATCGCGGTTGCCAACCCCATCCCTCGATGTTGGGGTAATACGGCGATACTATAGACGAGTGGCAAGCCCTCCCATAAAGAGATCAAACATACACCGACGATTTCTCCCGTTATTCGGTCATATACTACGGAAGATGCTCCCAACAGCTTGGGGTCCACTGCGTCAAAATATCGTGCTACGTCCTCAGCATAAACCTGGGCTTCCCGCTCATCCGGTCCATTAGCATAGGCTTCCCTAAACACCTCTACAATCTTAGACATATCATCTATTGACGGTATTCTATGCATATCATTGAGATCCATCGATGTTTCCAGCTGCTCGGTAGGCCGCATCATGCATTGCCTGGATTCAACTCGAACGAAACCAGTTTCACGAAAAGCGATCTCCTGCTCAGCTAGAACGTTATATGCATGCAGATCCTCTGTCAATTTCCAAGATTTTAAGGCATAGCGCTTTACGGCATCCATCATCTTGGTGGTAATGGAATATGGGGGGATGCCAAATACAAGAGCGATAGAATGGTCAGACAAATAAACCCCAGCCGCTTTATCTTCGCCTGCGAATACCCAGTAACCGTCGTCCGAAGCCGATAGAACCTTGGTTAAATCACCCCAGCTCGGTCTAAACCAATTATTCTTATAATAGGTAGCGAAATATTTCGAGAACATTTTGCGATCCGCCTTTACTAATCTGTATTCCATAACTCCCCCTCCTTATCCCCTTTTGAATTAGGCTCATTATATAGGTTGGAAGAAGCGTGGGCCAAGGGATTTATCAGCTATAATAAAAAAATCACTCATTGTGTTCCTAGCTAAGATAGAATCAGGCTAACCCCCAGATACGCCGCTGTTCCCCACATAATCAACGCGGATATTCGGTTCAACGTAGACAACAATTTCCCTGATGCATCCATCCTTCCAGCTGCCCTGCCTGCTATTCCTAGACCCAAGAACCACAGCCATGAAACTGCGATGCATACGACGGCAAAAATCACTTTATCCATCCCTGAATATTGAAGAGAGCTTGTGCCAATGACCCCCATCGTGTCCAGGACAGCATGCGGATTTAACAAGGATACGGACATGGCAAAAACAATTTGCCTCTTCGGCGTAAACGAACGAGCCTCTTCCAACACTTGACCCGAAGGTTTGCTCTTCCAGGTCACCATTCCCATATAGACCAGGAAACAAATCCCCAATGTAAACAGCACGGTTCGGATCCATTCATATTCCAGAACAACAACGGATACGCCCAGAACCGCTAATGAGATCAGCAGCGTATCACAGAGCGATGCCGTAATTATGGCGGGCAGTGCCTTGACGAAGCGGGATTGTACCGCTCCCTGATTAAATACAAACACGTTCTGGACGCCCAAAGGAAGAATAAGGCCTAAAGCCAGGATGAAGCCATGAAGCAAGACACTGATCATATAAAACCAAACCTCCAGTGAATATTTTCACCATTGTAAAGGAGGATGTCGGCTGCGTCTCCAACCAATTGGTTGGCGCTTGAACCAACCAATGAGGTATACTGAGGCATATTCCTACATGAAAGCAGGTTTACTTATACTTATGGCTGAAGAATGGAAATTAAATAAGTACTCCGATGTGCCGCTTCATCGGCAAATTTATGATGATATCAAGAGCAGAATCATGAACGGGGAATGGCCGGTCGGAACCCGAATTCCCACGCAGCGAGAGCTAGCTGCCAAATATCAAGTTAACCGCAGCACCATTGTGTATGCGCTCGGGGAGCTCGCTGCAGACGGTTTAATTGAATCCCGCGTGGGACAAGGCACGGTGATTATCAACAATACTTGGAGTTTACTTGCTGCCACGCCTCCGCCTGATTGGAATCAATATGTAAAATCCGGCTCCTATCAGCCCAATATCCAGATGATCCAGCAAATCAATCGTGCGGAAACCGATTCGAACATGATCCGTCTCGGAACAGGCGAGCTCTCGCCCGATCTCCTCCCGACCGACCAAATACGGGAGACGTTTAACGGCAGGATGTCCAGCCGTTTCACCTTGGGCTACTCGGAACCGAAAGGGAGCCTATATTTAAGAGAATTCATCAGTGAGCATCTGAAAAAGAAAGGGATTATAGCCTCCCCTGCTTCCATACTCATCGTTTCCGGGGGGCTGCAAGGCTTACAGCTGATCTCGCTGGGACTGCTGCATCACGGCTCCTCCATGTTGGTGGAGAATCCCTCTTACCTGAACTCGATCCATGTGTTTCAATCCGCCGGCATGCATTTGCACGGCATCCCTATGGATGAGAACGGGATCCGAACGGAAGCCATCGGGAGACTCAAGCGCCAACACAGGGCTGCTCTGCTGTATACCATCCCTGCCTTTCATAACCCAACCGGCACCCTGATGTCTTCTGACAGGCGGGCAGAGCTGCTTCGGATATGCACTCAGGAAAGGTTGCCCTTAATCGAAGATGACGTGTATGGGGATTTATGGTTCGATACCCCCTCGCCACCTCCGCTGAAGGCTTCGGATAAACAAGGTCTGGTGCTCTATATGGGCAGCATGTCCAAGACCCTGGGTCCCGGGCTGCGCATCGGGTGGATCGCCGGGCCTGAGCCTGTCATCGACCGGCTGTCCGACATCAAAATGCAAACCGATTACGGCTCCAGCTCACTATCCCAGCATGCCGTCGCGGAATGGCTCTCCAGCGGGTTATATGAGAATCATCTCGATCATATACGGTCAGAGCTTAGGAAACGCCGAGATTTTACCCTATCGTTACTTGAGCAACATTTCCTCGATATCGCACACTGGAATATCCCTCAAGGCGGATTCTATATTTGGCTTCGTATCAAGAATCCCCTCTCTATTCGGCCTTTATTTGAGCAGGCGCTGAAGGAGAGTATTTTGCTTAATCCCGGAAATATATATGACCGTAACGACCAGCAGCATCTGCGCCTATCCTATGCATACGCCTCGTACGATCAGCTGAAGAGCGGGCTTATCCGGCTGGCAAAGCTTATCCGCCTTCATGCGTTGTCATGAAAAAAAGGGCTCTCCCGAGGACTTTGATCCTTTGGGAAGGCCCTTTCCTTTTGTCAGTGTGCCCGCTTCATTTCACTAATCCATACCCGTAACCTACACATGACGCCGCTCCATCAAATTAATGCCTATGCCCATGCACAACACCCCGATGAGCAGCAATTTGGTAATCGGGATCCAGAGATCCGCGATGCCATTGCCGTACACAACTATTCCCGTCAATGCTTTCATAGCATGCGTCAGCGGAATGACTTCCGCGAGGCCAAGCAGAATCGGATTCGTGATTGTGCCTGGCGGCATATATACCCCGCTGATGAGCGGCATGATCGGAATGATGGACGGAAACAACGTCCCAAATTGCTCAGGCGACTGCAAGATGCCAACAAAGAGCATGGATAAAGCGACGATGGTCAGTGTGTAGATCACAGTGACTAGCAGCAGCAAGCCGAATTGGTCGCCTAGGTCGAAGCCGAAACCATACCGAAAGATAAGCAGCACCAGGATGATCTGCAAGATGCCGATCACAGAGCTGTATAGCAGATGACCCATATACATCTCTGTTTTTCGGACAGGAGACAGTATCAGCCGATTCCATACGCCGGAGGCTTTATCCTTCGTAATCGTATTTACCTTGAAACCAATGGTAAACATGACCAGGAATAACGAAAATCCGAACATCAGCTGAAGTCCCATATCATGTGAAACGAGTTCTCCCCCACCCTGCGACTCGGATTGGAGACGCAAGGGTGGCTTCTCCATATAAGCATGCACGTGCTCGCGAAATTTCGTTTCATCTTGCAGGTTCGCCGCTGCGGCCCGAAGCTGCAGCTCTCGTTCATAAACCGTACGGAGATGCTGATCAGCTAACTGGGCATATGGGTTATCCATTGCGGCTATGATGCGATAATCGTCCGAGACCAGCTTCACGGCGAGATCTGCGCGTCCCTCGCGCACTTTCTTTCTTGCCGTCTGTTCATCCTCCATTCGAAATTCGAACGTATCGTTTTGATTCAGCCATTCGATCCACTTGGCTTCGGACTCATCAACCGCCCCGTCTGCGGTGAAGATGTCAATCTTGATCTTGCTATCAGCCTTCCCTCCGAACATCAGCGTGGCCAATATGCTCAGACCGATGAACATGATGATCATCCATGGATTCCGCTTTTCTTTCATCCATTGCGATAATAAGATGGGCGCCATCAGATCCGCCCCCTTCGTGGAAAAATCCATAAACTCGCAGCTAGAATAACGATGAAGAACACCCCTTGGTACAGGATCGGCAGCCATAGTTCTTGAAACGGACTACCCTGTATCCACTGAATCATGGACATTAAAGCCAAGCCGTTGGGGGTTACGCTGCCAATGCTCATCAGCCAATCCGGCAAAATATAGATCGGCACCAGATTCCCTCCGATAACGCCAAGCACGAGAAGCAGTATGAATGAAATGCCGGTTGCGACATCCGTGTCCTTCATTCGGAAGAGCATGGCCGTATAAAACGCAGATAACGCCGCAACCGTTAGACACATCATGAAGATAATGAAGGTCAAACCGATCCAGAAGATCAGGGATTTCCCCGGAAAAAGCTGAAACAGAAAATGCGAGACGATCAGCAGGACCGCAGATTGCAGCAGAGACATGCAGAAGGTCGACCCAACCTTACCGGACAAGTAGCGAAATGGATGGGTTCCGGCAAGAAGCAGACGCATAAACACCATCTCTCGCTTTTCTGTGATCGATTTGGACGCCGTCGTTGTGGAAACGGACAGCGCAAAGAATATACTGACCGCCAGGGCGTAATATTGGAACGAGGTGATCATGTCCACACCTTCAATTTGTTCCAATCCCCCGACAGGACTGTTCGCCAGCGCAAGCTCGCCCTCACCCTTGCTTTCCTGTTCTTCCATTCCGCTGTCCAGCGCAGCTTGATAATTAACGGCACCCAAAAATCCATCCAGCATATTTTGCAGAACATTCACTTTCATTGAATTCTCTAGCGCCGTCAAAGTCAGCACCGCACCGTCCCCCTCATGCAGGAGCAGCCTGTTAAGCGCAGCCAGCGTATACCCCTCAGGAACTGTTAGGACGGCCTCCACCTTCTCTTCCTTCAGCTGTACCTGGGCAGTCTGGTCATCCAAAGCAGCAACTTGAAGAAATTCCTCCACATCTTCGCTGCCGAACATATTCATTAATAAGGCTTCCGGTTGGAAATTCGCAGCTGCCTTACTCAATTCGTTCTTCTCTTCCGTGCTGATTGACAAACTCTTTAGACTTTCCTGAAAGGCATGGACTCCCTCTTCATGCCGGTCCTTCACGACCAATGCAACTCTCATCTCAAGGGATTCATTCGAATTCTCTACCCAATTCGGCAAGGCAAATCCAAGAATTAGGATTAACACTAATGGCATAAACAAAGCAATCAGCATCTCTTTCCGGTCTCTCCAATAGACGAGAAAGTCTTTTTTGAAAAATACGCCCAAGCGGCTGTCCCTCCCCTCAATCCCGAAGCTTGCGGCCGGTCAAATGAAGAAATACATCCTCGAGACTTGGCGACTGGATATGAATATTCTGAATCTGCACCTCATGGCGTTCGGCAGCCTGCACAATACCGGACAGAATGTAACTGTTCTTCATGACAATGAGCTTCAGCCCATGATCCGTCTCCTCAACCTGCCTGACGCTTTCTAAGGAGCGAAGCTCCTCGGCCAGCTCCGGATTCGGGCGATTCAGCTGGATGATCAGCGTATCCTCACCGGACAAGATGTGCTGCAGCTCCTCCTTAGTACCCGAAGCGATAATCCGCCCGTGATCCATGATGTACATCCGGCTGCACAGCTGCTCCACCTCTTCCATGTAATGGCTTGTGTACAGTACCGTTGTCCCTTTGTCCCGGTTTAATCGCCGGACCGTTTCAAGAATATGATTGCGGGATTGCGGATCAATGCCCACGGTCGGTTCATCCATGATGACGATTTGCGGATCATGCAACAGAGCAGCTGCAATATTGATCCTTCTCTTCATGCCCCCGGAATAGGTTCGAATTAACTCCTTCTGGCGATCCCGAAGACCGACCGTCTCAAGCAGCTCCTGAATTTTGATCTCCAGTTCCTTTCCGTTCAATCCATATACGCGCCCAAAAAATTTAAGGTTTTCATACGAGGTCAATTCCTCATACAAGGCAATTTCCTGAGGCACCACGCCTAATACGGTGCGAATGTCCTGCGGATGCTTGAGCACGCTTTTGCCGTTCAGGCGCACATCGCCGCCCGTCGGTTTCAGCAAGGATGATATCATGGAGATTGTTGTCGATTTCCCGGCGCCGTTCGGACCGATCAATCCGACGGATTCTCCCCGGTCCAGATACAGGCTGACTTCCTCCACAGCAATCTTGCCCTTAAACACTTTTCGAAGTTCTACGGTTTCCAGCATCATGTCCCCCCATTCTCGATATGAACCCTAACGTGCCTTGTTGCCCTTCGTTCATATCGTCCTCCACTGCTACAAGTGTATATGCAAAAAGGCAGTGCCATCACTGCCCTCGGTCATTGCTTTGATTCCGAACCATGACTTCAGTCATGTTAGGTTCGGATTTAACGGGATATCGTCCTCTCTCGCGAATCAAACCACATTGTGCCGTATAGCATAAATCGCCAGCTGTGTCCGGTCTCTTAGATCAAGTTTGTCCATAATCTGGCTGACGTGATTCTTGATCGTTCCGATTGACAAACCCAGCTCGTCTGCGATTTCGCGGTTGCTGCGCCCTTCCCCTACCAGACGCATGATGGACAGCTCCCGCGGGGTAATCGAAGCATCAACGACGGGTGCTTTCTTATCTCCCAGCAGTTTGGGGATCACCTTGGCCGCCACATCCTCCTGGAGCGACAATCCACCGCTCAAGCAGCTTCGAATCGAGCGGATCAAAGCCTCCGGCTCCGCCTCCTTCAGCATGTATCCGCTTGCCCCGCTCTTTAGCGCCTCGACCGCATACTGATCGTCGTTAAACGTCGTCAGCATCAGCACTTTTGTCTTCGGCCAGCGTGAACGTATGATGCGGGCAGCCTCCAAACCGTTCATCTCCGGCATTCGGATATCGAGTACGACGACATCAAAGGTATGGCTTTCGCATAAAGCCACAGCCTCTTTGCCGTTACCTGCTTCACCGGCAACCAGCATATCCGAATCGCTTTCGATCATCATCTTCAGACCTTGACGAACCATGGCCTGATCCTCTGCCAATAATATACGTATCAGCGGACTCCCTCCTCTATTAACTTGGACATGAATAACGTTCCGCGAACGATAAATTGGTTGTCGTACTGGGAGATTTGAAGCTCGCCCCCAGCCTCTTCCATTCGCTCTCGCATCGCTTTTAAACCATAGCCCTCCCGGTGTATATCGCGTTTCCGGTGATACGGATTGCTTACCTCAAAACGGAAAATGCCGCCTCCCGGCGCTTCAAAAATGATATACACTTCTCGCATGCTCCCATGCTTCATCGCATTGGTCATGGCTTCCTGAACCGCACGGTATACCGCAATGGATTGGATATTGTTTAAAGGTACGGTTAGGGCTCCATGCCGCGCCGTTAGCGTTACGCGCATAAAGCTCTCGGATTCCAACCGCCGGAGAAGCCCAATGATCGCGGGCAATCCGCTGGTCTCCTGCTGCTTCATGGATTTCACCGCATTCCTGGTCTCCTCCAGACTTTCCTTGGCAAGGGCTTTAAGCCCCTTCAGAACCTCGGCGGTTTCCCCGTCTGCCTGCATCCGGTGCATCTCAAGCTGCATGAGCAGTGCCGTTAATTTATGCCCGACGGAGTCATGGATATCGCGACCCACTTGAGCCCGCTCCTCTTGCCTGGCATGCTGCTCATCGGTAATCAGGCGACGTTTCAAATTACGATACTCACTGAGCAGCGTTTCATATCGCACTCTTGACTCTTCATTACGGGAGAAGACGGTGCGAAATAAGGCCAGCCCCATCGCGAGCATAACCGAGTATAAAACGAGGAAGAACCACGGAAACTCGGGGTATCCGAACAAACCCGGCACCATGGCACCTGCAGCCAGAACAAGACCAATGCAGGCAGCATGAACGAACGGGAGCCGATACACGGCTTTTCCCGCCAGGATGGAATAAACCAGCAGAATGTACGGGTTCGTTGCAGTCGTATTGGTCGGCCATAAGGAGATAACGGAAAATACCGACGCTACGAGCAGTGTGACAAATAGCATTGCAGGTCTGGCACGGAATAATGGCGCCAAAAAAAAGGCCATGAAAAAAATGGCGCTGCTCCCCAACCTCCAAGGCAACTGATCCGGATTAACATGCTGGAGCACAGGGGCGAAGGCACCCAGCCAGCTCAAAACAAGAAATAAAAACCATATCCAGAACGACCGCACTTGCTCCCCTCTCTTTCCTATCAAGAGTTTCACAATTTCCAGAAAAAAATCCCGTTCCAATTTTTAGTTATATCATATCACATGCCTCGTCGCGCCTTTGGGTGAAATAAGTAAACTGGAAATAAAAATTCGCTTCGAATTTATTGTGAAAAAATATACATACACCTTTAAACCCTTACCAATACAGGGATTTATTCGGCAGGCTTAGGGGTCGATTGCGGCGAAAAACAGGCCCGGAATTGTGACGAAACTGGTAACTCTCGTGAATGTTTGAACAAAGTATGAACTGCCTCAAAACCGCGCCACTACAATGATTTCGCTCACAGCCGTACCCTTTTGTAACAAATTGAACACATAAAATTACATACATTGACACGAATGTGGATTTATTTGTTAATTATACAAGTTTATGTGTTTTGCAAAGCCGACCGGAACTTTCTACTATAGATGTGTCAGTAACATTGAATCGAACGAACGTTTCAAGGAAAGGGGTACATCATGAACAAAAGAGGGCCGTTATTTGCATTGTTATTATGCTTTACCTTGCTCTTATCGGGATGCAGCTTGCTCACGGTATTAGATCCGAAAGGACCGGCTGCCAGAACCCTATCCGATACAATCATATTCTCCATTCTCATGATGGTCGGAATTCTAGCGGTAGTTTACGCGCTCTATATCTACATGCTTACCAAATATCGAGCCAAGAAATCCAACGAAGGTTACGAGCCGCCTCATGAAGAGGGCAACAAATGGCTGGAAATTCTGTGGACCGCCATTCCGATTCTGATCGTTGCCGTGCTCTCGGTCGTAACGGTCAAAACGACGGTGGCCGTCGAGAATGTGCCTGAAGGCTACGAGAACCAAGAGCCTCTGGTTATTTACGCTTCCTCCTCGAACTGGAAATGGCACTTCAGTTATCCGGAAGAAGGAATCGAGACTGTCAATTACGTGAACATTCCGACCAATCGTCCAATCGAGTTCAGACTGTATTCATTCGGTCCGATCACAAGCTTCTGGATTCCTCAGCTTCACGGACAGAAGTACGCGATGAGCGACATGATCACCAAGCTGAACATGGTTGCCGACGTGCCGGGTTCGATGATGGGCCGTAACGCGAACTTCAACGGCGAAGGCTTTGCCCATATGGAGTTCGAAGCTCTTGCCATGACCTCTGCCGAGTACGATGAGTGGGTTAAAGATGTAAAGGACACCGCGCCTGAACTGAAGGAAGATGAGTTCAAGAAGCTTCTGGATACCGCGCATGTCGGTCGGATGACTTTCTCCAATACGCATCTGGAATTCAGTCCGCCGCCATCCGAAGATCATCACCATGGCGGCGATGTCAACGGCAATGAGGAGCATCAGGACCATAAAGACGTCCACCCGGATCCTGCAACAACGGAAGAAACGGAATTTGACAGCGAAACGAACGTGGATCCGAACGAACCGCTGCCGAACTTCCCGGCTGAAGAAAGCCCAAATCATCAACATGAAGGACATTAAATCGGTGCGTGAAACGTTGTTCACCCGATCTACTTCATACATCCAGAAAGGAGCTAGGCCTTTATGAAATGGGACGAATTTTTCGTTACCGGTGATCCGTTAATTTACGGCGCCATGGTGAGTATCGTGCTCGTCTCGCTCGCAATCCTCTTCGGTTTGACCTATTACAAGAAGTGGGGTTACATGTGGCGGGAATGGCTGACGACCGTGGATCACAAAAGAATTGGTGTCATGTACATCATCTGTGCATTGATCATGCTGTTCCGCGGAGGCGTGGACGCGATCATGATGCGTGCGCAAACCGCCGCACCGGAGATGAAGTTTCTGACCGGTCAGCATTATAATGAAGTATTCACGACTCACGGGGTCATCATGATCCTCTTTATGGCCATGCCGTTTATTTTCGGTCTGATGAACGTCATCGTTCCGCTCCAGATCGGCGCCCGTGACGTAGCATTCCCTAAACTGAACGCAATCAGCTTCTGGTTGTTCTTTGCCGGCGCGATGCTGTTCAACATTTCCTTCGTTATCGGAGGTTCGCCGGATGCCGGCTGGTCCGCTTACTTCCCGCTGGCCAGTATCGAATTCAGTCCGACGGTCGGCAATAACTACTACTCTCTGTCGCTTCAAATCTCAGGGATTGGTACGTTGCTGACAGGTCTTAACTTTATCGTAACGATACTGAAGATGCGTGCTCCGGGCATGACCTTGATGCGCATGCCGATGTTTACGTGGTCTGTATTGATCACTTGTGTCATCATTATCTTTGCTTTCCCTGTACTTACGATTGCGCTCCTGCTTATGATGTTCGACCGCATCTTTGGTTCCCAATTCTTCACGATGGCGAACGGCGGTATGGATATGCTATGGGCCAACCTGTTCTGGGTATGGGGTCATCCTGAGGTGTATATCGTTATTCTGCCGGCATTCGGTATTTTCAGTGAGATTATCTCGGCCTTCTCCAAAAAGAACTTGTACGGTTATAGCTCCATGGTATTAAGCATGGCGATTATTTCCGGATTGTCCTTCCTGGTATGGGCCCACCATTTCTACACGATGGGTCAAGGGGCCATGGTCAACGGTTTCTTCTCCATCACAACGATGGCGATCGCCGTACCGACCGGGATCAAAATATTTAACTGGCTCTTTACGCTTCGCAAGGGTCGAATCAGCTTTACGACGCCGATGCTCTACTCGCTTGCCTTTATCCCGATCTTCACGATCGGCGGCGTAACCGGCGTTATGCTGGCGATGGCCAGTGCCGACTATCAGTATCACAATACGATGTTCCTGGTTGCCCACTTCCACTATGTGCTCATTCCAGGCGCGGTATTCGCCGTCATTGCCGGTTTCCATTACTGGTTCCCTAAAGTGTTCGGCTTCCGTCTGAACGAAAAGCTGGGCAAAATCGCATTCTGGTTCATTGCCATCTCATTTAATGTAACGTTCTTCCCGATGTTCTTCCTGGGATTGATGGGGATGACCCGTCGTACGTACACCTATTCGGCCGAAACCGGCTTTGGCCCGCTGAATATGCTGTCGATGGTCGGCGCAATTGGACTGGCGATCGGATTCATCATTCTGGTATACAACATCTACTGGAGTACACGTTACGAGCCGCGCGACAAAACAGGAGATCCATGGGATGCACGCGCACTGGAATGGTCAACGCCAAGTCCGGTTCCTGTATACAACTTTGCGGTAACACCGAAAGTCAAGGGCCGCGATGCCTTCTGGTTCTCGAAGAAAAACAACGAGCCGCTTTCGGATGAGAAAATCACGAAGATTCATATGCCAAGCAACACCGGTAAACCGTTTATACTGGGTATCGCCTTCTTCTTCCTTGGCTTCTTCCTGGTATTCAGCTGGTGGATTCCATCCATCGTTGCGGGTATCGCGGTATTGATTATTTTGGCAACCATGTCCTTCGACCGTGATCACGGATACTACATTCCGGTTGAAGAGATTGTTCAAACCGAACAGAAACTGCGGGGTGATACGGTATGAAAATAGATGCCACTCAGCCGCTGGAATATGGAACAGAGGAAAACCGTAATCGAATATTTGGCTTCTGGCTGTTCCTCGGAGCTGAAATTGCGCTCTTTGCCACCTTGTTTACCGTCTACTTCGTTCTCGTGAACCGCTTTGCCAGCGGTCCGAGCGGAGCGGAAATCTTTGAAATTACGCCGGTCCTGCTTGAAACGTTCCTGCTCTTAACGAGCAGTTTCACCATCGGTTTGGCTGTTCATGCGATGCGTCTGGGACTGAAAAAGCAGATGATGATCTTCATGGTCATCACCCTGCTGCTGGGTGCGGGATTCCTCGGAATCGAGATCTTCGAATTCTTCACCTATGTGCATGAAGGAGTAACGCTCTCAACCAGCGCCTTCTCCTCCAGCTTGTTCACATTGCTTGGCACGCATGGAGCTCACGTTACCTTCGGTCTCCTGTGGGGAGCTGCCATTCTGATTCAACTTAAAAAGCATGGACTGGATCATTCCACAGCCAACAAGTCCTTCATCTTCTCGCTCTATTGGCACTTCCTGGACGTTGTGTGGATCTTCATTTTCAGCTTTGTATACTTGAAAGGACTGATGTGACATGATAAAACAGCTGTTTCCAATTAAGCATGTAGCGGGTTATATATCGTCTCTCGTCCTTTCAGCAGTTGCACTCGTCGTTCTGCTGGATATGCCGGCAGCTTCGAAAATGGCCGTTCTGCTGGTGACCGCTATCCTGCAGGCAGCCGTTCAGCTCATGCTGTTCATGCACGTCGGGGAAAGTGATGACAAAAAATCCGTTTACATCAACATTGCCTTCGCTCTGTTCGTTGGCCTTGTCACGATTTTCGGAACGCTGTTCATCTTCGTATGGGGCTGGTATGCTTAATCCTGCGAATATCTCTGAATTTGCAACGTAACGATGAATGTTCGCAGCCTGAACATATATCATCCCATATCATAGAGGGTATCCCAAAAGATGTTAGATCTGGCGGGATGCCCTCTTTTTCTGTTTTACGACGCAGCGTGTACGAATCGATAAGACAATAGGAGGTTCCATTAGTTATGTCCAGACTCCATATCCAAAATCTCATCAAGCTCGCCCTGAAGCTTCTTGGTCAGAGTCTGTTCGTCACCAATGATCCAGGCGTGATTGTACGGAGCCTCCCCATTGGACGCAGCACTTTGACGGCGGATCGATTCAACATACTTCGTAATGGAGCGTGGCACCCCGTCTCGCTCCGTAAACAATAAAGGGGCATGCTTACCCATATGGGACAATGGAGCGGCTGCAATGGACAATACGGGCGAATCTGGCGTCGAGAACGAGAGACTGTATCCCGACGATTGAACGCCCCAACCGAAGCCTGTTACGGGATCATTAAACTGCGCGAAATGAACGGCATTCTCGAATGGGTCATCCCCGGATATTCGCGTCACCTTACCATATTGCCGCAGCTCGTCCTCTACTGCCCGGGATACCACCTTTTCCGGACCGATGATATAGATATTCGCTTTCCCTTTCCGCTTACGAAGCGCCTGTGCCGTTTCTTCAGGGACATTCTTCTCGCCAACATACAGCATTGTTTCCGGCATATGGGCAATCCAGCTCACCGCTGGGAGCGTATAATCCGGACGGTCCATCGATCCGACAATAACCGAGGTGGGTACAGATCCGGATACCTTAGAAGCATATTCATCAATCGCGGCTGCGGCTGCTTCAGGTTCCCCGGCAGCAATGTGATCAAGCTTGTATTCAAGCCCGTTCAGCTCCTTCATCACCTGATCCGAGATTGGTCCGACGGTGATAATCTCAATGCCCTTGTTATGCTCCGCTCCCCTTGGCTTCAACCGCCGCAGCTCTTCCAGCGTTTCCTTGGGAATCCCCTCTTTTTCCACAAACAGCAGCGGCCCTTCGCTAAGCTGCGTCAGATCGACGCTCACAGCCGCTATGGACCATTGAGCCGCATCCACCAGAATCACCGTCTGCGGACGACTGTGCTCATTCGTGGACTGCCACAGCGTCTTGGAGGTCAATACGGCCGCATTTACAGGATCGGATGTATTCAATCGAATGGTGTTCTTCGTAGCGGACCATGGTACAGGGACATCCTTCAGCAGCTCTTTGCTGTGAACAGCCGAGGGGATGGAGGGTTCGGAATGACTTTGAGTCTGACTCCATGCGAGGATGCCTGCCGTTAACAGGGCAAGAGCCCAGCCAGCGATCATTTTTTTCACCGTATATTCCTCCTGTCTCACAATGAAGTCTCTCTAGGACTGATCTACTCCACTCTTGATGCTGTTTAAGCTACAGATCTTCCATTAACTTCTCCTCGTCCATATCCAGCGGCAGGCCTGGACGATCATTGGTTCGGTTTCGCACCCATTGCTCCTTCAGCATCTTCACAAACACGTCATCCCGGGACAGCCAGACGCCATACTGCCGCTTCATGTGCCGCTCCGCCTCCTCGAACGATCTGAACCGGAATGGGAGAGGTTCCCCGTTCCACTCGACAATCCATTCACCGGCGTTGGCATAAACAAACAGCAGATCCTCGCCCCAGCTTTCGTATAACACGCCGGACTCCGTGCCCTTAATGTTGAACTGATTCCGCGAAGCATCGAACCGGATCGGTTCCAGCTCGAACGGTTCAGCAGCAAATAACTGATACACTTCCTCCGTGATCGTGCACCCCGCTGCTTTGGGATGACCGCCTCCCCCGTACCGCATCGCCACATCGGACACGTCCACGTGATCATGAATCGTGCGAAGGCTCATTTTCCTTCCCCCATGTTCAAGATAGCAATGTAATCAAGGTGGGGATACGTCGTTCCCAGTTCGCTGGCAAGTTCAGAGTGATAGGATTCGGCATATACGATGCCTACGCAATGCTCCCCCACGAAGGTCTGGATGAGCTCTCGCTGCTTGCGGCGGATGTAACGATCGATTTTATTCTCTTCCATGTCCAATATTTTTTCTTCAAACTCATCAAAGAAGAAGCCCCCTTGCTCCCGCAGACGCTGCGTCATCTTGCTCTCAAACTCGTCAAGGGACAACATATAGAACAAATCGTTCAGGCGTTTAGCCTCAACCTTCTGGTTCTCTTCCCATTCCCACGTATCATAGAGGCGAACCAGCTCTACGAATTCATCCAGCGCTTCACTTCTGCCCAGATGTCCATGCTCGATTAAATATTCATAGAATAACGAGGTTGCCGATGCCAAGCGGCCGTCCCGATGCGTGACGTCCACTTGCCCCCAGCTATATTCATTCAAGTGAAGAGCCGTTTTATGGTGATCGATAAGCTGCACCTGCCCTCCCTCTTCAACAAACACGTTCAGTTCCTTCTCCATATCCGGAGCGACCGACAAATCCGTAATAAACAACACATCATACGGATTATCCTGCAAGGAAGTCCGATTCAGATACCTTGCGACTTGTTGATTCAATCCGTGAATGGAGTTGTAACGGACATCAATTCCTTCGCCGAAAGCGCATTTGGCGATAATGCCGCAACCGACACCATCCAGATCATTATGGCTGTACAGATGATACATAGGTGACTTCCTCCAAACAGTAGGTTGAATGTATAGCTGATCCAAGTCTTTCATCCCTTTACAGTTCCCTAAAATCTGCCGTTTTAACCCCCTGTCAGCCCTACCCGATGGTACAATGTAACAAAAAAAAGAAGCAGCTTTAACAGCCGCTTCTTTTTGGATAATTAATTTATTATGCCTGTTGAACAGGTCTCGGTCCTTTGGTTGCCATAACCTCATACATGCCGTGGCTGGAACTGATCACATGCTCAGGCTGCGGCTTGCCGCGGTTATCACGATGTCCTTGAATATGCGCGGGACTGGTCTCCCAGCGTTTCCACGCCTCTTTGGATTCCCAGCGAATCATAACGATAACCTCTTCCGTTTCGTCGGTACGCTTTGCATTCTTGACAAGGACATTCAGATCAATGAAACCTTCAATTTCTTCTATGGGTCCGGGCTTGCTGAAACGCTCTACAACCAGATTGGATGTGCCTGCCTTAACAATAATCGTTTTCGTCTCGATCAACATATTCAACGAACACTCCCTTAGCGAAAATAACCGTAATATGAACGATATTCTTTCATTCTAAATGATAACGATTATCATTGTCAAATTTGATCCCCTTACCCGAAAAACAAAAAATCTGACCAGCAAAGTCTGCTGATCAGATCGTCATTAATTCAGTGAAACGTGCTGCATGGAATTGCAAGCTGTGCAATCCTCCTGTAAATAAAAAAGCGAAGTAAAGCCGGCCTTCTTCAGCTTGCGCGCAGCCAGGATTCCATCCGAACGCTTGGGCGTTACAATGACCACGGAGTCATCGGGTTTCAGCTCCTGCTCCCACACATAAGGCAACCTTCCGAGAGAGATGTTAATCGTCTCTTTCCGCGGACAAGCCATATAATCGGACACATCACGTACATCGAGCACTTTCAGATTCGGACATTCCTTCTGGGCCTGTCGAAGATCACTGCACTTCATGAACCGCAAGCCAGATATAGGTACATACCTTCGGTAATATAAACTGAGTATAAATATAATCAGAGCGGCAGATGCAATCAGCACAAAGCATTCCCCCATCATTGTCATGTGCATCGACTTGATGCTTGGTGAGCATGGAACATTTAACTTTCATCCCCTACCCCTACGGGTATATAGTATGTGCTTCATGCCTAAATGTCAATACATCATGACAGAGCGCATTCCTCAATTTCAAACCCTAGGTCTTCAATCAATCCCCAGTCTGCGTTATGGGCCTGGCCTTCTGTTGTTAAATAATCGCCGATGAAGATCGAATTGGCCGCATATAATCCCAACGGCTGCAAGGAGCGCAGATTCACTTCACGTCCCCCTGCAATCCGAATCTCCTTCGTAGGGTTAACAAACCGCATCATGGCAAGAATCTTCAAGCACATCATCGGGGTCAATTCTTTACGCCCTTCAAGAGGAGTGCCTTCAATCGCATTCAGAAAATTGCAAGGAATCGAATCGGCTCCAAGCGACTTCAGAGCAAACGCAATCTCCACCCGTTCTTCCAGGCTCTCGCCCATTCCGAAAATGGCTCCGGAACAAGGGGACATTCCGGAAGAGCTTGCCTGCTTCACGGTATCTAAGCGGTCATCGTATGTATGCGTGGTCGTAATCTGTTCATAGTTATCTTTGGAAGTATTCAGATTGTGGTTATATCGATGCACGCCGGCATCAGCGAGCTTGCGCGCATGATCCTCATTCAAAAAGCCCAGACAACAGCACACCTTCAGCTGAGTCGTCTGTGTAATCTCCTTCACCGCTGCGACTACATGATCTATCTCCCGATTGGAAGGACGACGACCGGAAGCAACGATGCAATAGGTTCCCGCCTTCCGGCGAATCGACTCACGCGCGCCTTCGAGAATTTTGTCTTTGGTAAGCCATGCGTATTTATCAATAGGCGCTTCCGACACGATGGACTGGGAGCAGTATCCGCAATCTTCAGGACACAGACCGGATTTTGCGTTAACGATCATGTTCAGCTTAACCTTGTTCCCATAATACTCGCGGCGGATTCGATATGCAGCCTGCATAACCGTCAGCAGTTCCTGATCCTCGCTGTTGAGAATGGCCAAAGCCTCAATCGGCGTTATTTCATGCCCTCGCACAACGTGATCAGCCAGCTTCGCCCAATCATAATGGATTTGAGTCGTCATATCCTTATTCTCCCTCTCTGTTTAAATGTAAACCATTTTATATCATGATTAGGTTAACAATAAGAGTAATAATAGCATAGATGACAAAACCGTGACAATCCTTCATGGCAGCTTTTACAAAAAAAAGGATTGCTTCATCCATGCCTGCTTCGGCTTGATAAAACAATCCTCTTCCTCGTTAATTATTCATTGAGCTTTATGGCGCTCGCTTGGGCAGCATTTTCACATATTCATCGGACAGCTTCATTAACTGCAGAATATAGTCGTAATCGCCGCGATACCGCGTGATGTCCGTGACGGGCTCGAGCGTCTTCAGTGAAACCGCCGTGCCATCCTCAAATCCGTCACCGGGAACGAACAGAATGTCATTATTAAAGAAAGAGCCTGTCGGCAAATAATATCTCATCCCGATTACATTGCGGTCCACATTCAGCAGGTCATGCCCAAATGCGTTAAAGCCTTCATCGTCAAGCGATACGCCTAAAAGGTTAGCGACGGTTGGCAGAATATCGACCTGCCCCCCTACCTGCTCGATGACCTTTCCTTCCTTCATGCCAGGTACATGAATGACAAGCGGGATATTAAATCGGCTGACCCGCTCATGGTAAGGAATGCCCAGCGTTGACGAGATCATCTCGGCGTCGGCTTCTGCCGGATTGATGCCGAAGTGATCCCCGTACACCACCAATACGGTATCATCCCACAATCCGTTCTGCTTCAGACGGTCAACCAGAGTACCGAGTGCATAATCCGAATAATTCACCGACTTCAGGTAATTCCCCAGATGGGTCCCTTCCAGTTCAGCCGGCAGAGTGATCTTCGCAAATTCATCCTTCACATGATATGGCGAATGGTTGGATACCGTGATGTAATGGGCATAGGTAGGCTTGTTCTGCTGTTGATTCTCCAGCAGCTTATCCACGCCGACACGGAACAGCTCTTCATCGGAAGGTCCAAACTCATTGAAGTTATCATTCGTGAAGTAGGGCTTGTCGTAATAATGCTGAAAATCAAGCGCAGGGTACATTTTGCTTCGATCCCAGAACTTCACGTCATTCACGTGGAATGTCGTCGTAACATAACCGTGCTTGTTCAAGAGCCGCGGCAGACTTGGCAGCTCTTTATTCCCGAATCCGGTGGACATCGCCACCGTTCCGGTTGGATAAATCGATGTATTGACCGCAAATTCGGCATCCGAAGTGTTGCCTTGCCCGATCTGTTGGAAGACATGCGGGAAATACAGGCCGCCATCTGCGAGCTGGTTCATCACCGGTGTCAGCTCCTGGCCATTCAAGGACTGACCAACCGGAAAATTCTGCAGCGATTCCATCTGAACGATGATCAGATTTTTGCCTTTGGCAGCGCCGTAGTAGTCCGGCTTGTCCTTTGCTTCCTTAACGTAAGGATAAGTCGCCAGGAGCTGCTGGGAGCGCAGAATCGTGTCTTGCAGACTCCCTTCGGCCAGCGCACGGTTCTCCTGCGATATCCGGATCACGGAGGAAACCTGGTAATTCATGAATCCCATTTGCTCCGCTCGCACGATTTCATTCTCGATTCCCCATTCTTTACGGATGATAAGTCCGGACAGAACACCCGCAATGACCAGCACAACCATCATGGATATGCGCCACTTCATGCCAGGCCTGCGCGAATAGGAAACGGAATAACTGGAACGGACTCCACCAAAATGCAATCCTCCTCGGGTGCGGGAACGAATTTTTCGAACCGCCCATATGATCAACAGGACCAGCAGGTCCAGGAAGAAGAGAAAGTGCTCCGGCTCTAACAAAGCCGTAATGCTGGCTCTTACCTGGTTTACTTGCCCGATCCCCGCAAGCGCGGTATATGTCGGTATGGACCCGAAATGAACGTTATAAACAGCGGACGCAAACATGATGAACGATAATACGACATTTAGGATCACATAGACCATCTTTTTGCCTCTTACCGGCAGGAGCAGCTCCAGAAAGCTAATCAGCGCCAGCAGGGATAGCGCGTCGGTGAGCACCTTCCCCCATATGACCCCATTAAACAGAAACACTCTTAGAAGGATCAGCTTCAATAAGAGCGTCAAAAAAACGAGTATGCATAATCTCAACCTTTGTTCAAGGTAGCGTTCCATTTTCCATTCCCTCTTTTGTGTAAAAATAATGTTAAATTGCAGCTTCCATTATAACAGGAATGTAAACGTCAATCTAATCTGCCCATTCCTTCGCCCTCCCTGTCAATTGTCCAATGCATGATCCTTACGTATCACGTAGGATAAAGCATCCCAAACAAAAGGCTGGAGGGTATAAGACATGAAGATGGTTGTAACCGGCGGAGCAGGCTTTATCGGCTCCCACCTGGTGAACGGACTCGTGAATCAAGGCTATGAAGTCCATGTGATTGATAACCTCACAACCGGAGATCCAGGTCGCCTTCACAGCGAGGCGATTTTACATGTAACCGATGTAAACAGCCAGCAGACAACGGCGTATATCTCCGTGCTGAAGCCGGACGTTGTGTTCCACTTGGCCGCACAGGCCGATGTGCAGCGGTCGATCAAAGAGCCTCAACTTGATGCGGATGCGAATGTAATGGGCACCATCAATGTACTTGAAGCTTGCCGCAAGGCTGGAGTCCGTAAGATTGTGTTTGCATCGACTTCTGGCGTATATGGAGATCTGGAGAAATCTCAGCTGACGGAGGATGATCCGGTTAATCCAATCTCCTTCTATGCCCTATCCAAGGTGGCAGGCGAGCAATATATCCGCTTATACCACCGTTTCTTCGGCCTGCAGTACACCATTCTTCGTTATGGGAATGTCTACGGTCCGGGTCAGACTGCGAAGGGGGAAGGCGGTGTTGTGGCGGTATTTGGTGACCGTCTGCGTCAAGGTGCTCCGTTTCATATATTCGGCAATGGCGAGCAAACCCGGGACTTCATTTATGTCAAGGATGTGGTTGAAGCAAACCTCGCCTCCATTCAACACGGGGACGAGAGCGTTCTACATGTTAGCACCGGCACCGGCCATACCGTCAATTCACTCGTCGATCACATCAGCAGACTGCATCCTGACCGCATTGATGTTCACTATTTGCCCGCGAAGAACGGCGATATTCTGCACAGCTGCCTGAATAATGAGAGGACCCGGGCATTGCTGCAGTGGAGTCCGTTATTTAGCCTGGAAGAAGGCATGGAAGAAACCTACCGCCACTGGCTTCGCACATCCTGATTCGGCCAATGAACGCCAGGAGACAGTAGAAGAATGAACATAGAAAACAGCCTGATTCCTCGCTCAACTGGAGGAATCAGGCTGTTTTTTTCGCTCTGAAATTTTGGATCACGGGAATTACAACCCTATCGATTGAAGCAGGCCGGCAAAATTCATCGCATAGATATGCGGATTGAAATGTTGCTCGACATGTCTCATCGCCTGGTCTCGAATCTGTTCACGAAGAACAGGTTCCTTCATGAGTTCAAGCGCTTCGGTAACGGCATGGTCAATGTTTCCGAGCACATAAAACTTGCCTGTGTAGTTATGATGAACCGAGGTGGATACCCCATCCGAATCGGTTGTCAGCACCGGGCAGCGGCAGCTCATCGCCTCAAGCACCGCATAAGGTGCTCCCTCTACCTTGGAAGTGCAGCACAGAAATCCGCCTGAGTCTCCAATAATTGAATAGTAATAAGGCATCTCGGCATTAGGCACGTTGGACCGAAGGGTTAAACGATCCGACAGGCCTAATTCATCAATGAGTAATAGGAATTGCTCCCTTTCTAACGGCTGGCTGAGCTCACTATCCTCAAACATCCACATTTGGAGATCAGGAACATGCTCCTTAAGCGCATGCCCGACATGAAGAAACTCTCGCCAATTCTTGTTATCCTCGATCCGTCCAAGCCATGCCATTACAGGGCTTGAGGGTCTCGGATAAGAATGGTACGTGAACCGTTGACTATCAAAACAATTGTTGAAATGAAACTGCGGCTTATGCGGATACAGCTCCTGGAACAGAGCGGCAATATGCGGGGTATTGGGATTAAGCAGCGCGTCAGCATATTCATTCACATATGGAACTGCCTGTGAAAGCTGCGCATGGGCAACGCTCTTGGGTCCATACCCTTGAATCTCCAGCACGAATTTCCCTTTGAACCCCAGCATTCGAAAGCGCGGGAAACTGGCGTGATCCGTCGTAACGACGATGACGTCAAAATTATTCGAATCCAAGATGTGCTTGATCTCGATGTCATTGCGGGTGACGTAGATGGGGAAGTCCGCAGCATTCTGCATGCCGGACCCCCAGTTATAATACAGGCAATGCGCCTCGATTCCGGCTAGTCGCAGTGCACGGCATCGCTGTCTGTTTAATGTCTCGACCCCCCCGCTCGGCACATAGTAGACGAACAGCACCTTCATGTCGCACCCCTCCCCTTATTCAATCACTTGAAAATCAGAATGTGAGTAAACGGCCACAAGCTGTCCTTCATTCTTGGCATGTAAGGTAACCAGCGTAGTGAACGCGTAGTTAATATTGGTCACAAGCAGAAGGCTGAATGCCATATTATGGTTCGTGATATTGGGAACATTCACTGTATTTCCAACTGCGACATGAGTCAGTCCGACATAATAGACTCCATGGGGGTGGTATCCATGTATGAGGACATCAAAATCTTCAGTTCCTGCATTGGTAATCGTTAGATCCACCGACTGGATATACCGCGCATCAATTTGACCATATTCCACTGCATCTAAACGAAAGATGGACATTTCATTCCCTCCTGGCTATGGCAGCATCATTAATATCAGGTTATGTAACTACCTCTTCGCGTGTAAGGGCATATCCATAGTGACGATCATCCATTTGTGAGTTACTTGATCCCTGGTCCAAGCCAATTCTTTCAAATTCGCATTTAATATAATGTAAGCACATCTAAAGAAAGGATCGGTGACAAGGGATGTTGAGCCTCCAAGATATCAAAGGCCCCTACCATGCGATATTCAGTTTGGGAAACAACTGTTTGCCGGGTATTGAGCTAAGAGAACACGGTTTGCGCAGATTTGCCGGACCTATCGATTGGATGGGTACTCCGGTGCTGCCTCAAATATCAAGAATGCTTCGCAATCGGTTTGAAGGCATGCTGGTGTATTCCAACTTACTCATGGTTAATCAGGCTAGTGAAGAGCTGTATAATATCTGGGATCAAGAATACGACCTCTATCTTAACCATGATTTTTATGTGCATAACAATTTCCCTCCCGATCTGCTGGGATATCCGGATGTTAAGGTTAAATATGATCGTAGAATTGCCAGATTTCTGCAGACGTTGGGAAGCGGGGGCCGCATTCTGTTTATCCGAACCGATTCCAGTCGCGAGGATATTAAGGAATTGGTAGATTCTTTGAAACAAATATGCTACGGACCTTTCCATGTGCTCGCCGTCAATCATGAACCTGTCCAGGAAATAGAAATGTTGGATTGGAACTTAGAGCACGTTTGCGCTGTAAAAATGCCGAATGTCGATATCTGGTTCAGCAACCGCTTTCGCTGGAGTTTTCTGTTCCAAGGCATGTATTTGATCTAACTTCATAACACGAGATTCGGTTCGAATCATCACATGTTCTCTTCTCCATACGACAATGGCAGACCAATATTAAAACTTGGTCTGCCATTTGACATAGGTTCTTAAACATAGTTTACCGGTTCATCCGGGAGCTTGTAATCTTTCGGAAGTGACTGAAATATTCGGTTCCAAATAACATAATCGACCAACACATCCGGAGTGGATCTTTGATTGACAAAAATCCTGTTGTACAAATCACTCATTACGTTAAAGGCTTGCTGATTCATAAGCTACTCACTCCTTTTTACTGGGATGATTTCTGAGCGATGGCGCCGTAGTATATGTTCAGCATACGTTCGATCATAAGATCCATGGACCAATGCTTATAGGCGAATGTCTTGGCGTTATTACCCAGAAATTTTCGATAATCCTCATCTCGGAGCAGCAAATTGAGGTGCTGGGCCGTGCTTCCCGGATCTCCTACAGGGGCTAACAATCCCGTGAAACCGTGAGTTACCATTTCGGGCAACCCCCCTGCGGTCGATACGACGCTCGGGAGTCCTGCCATTTGGGCTTCCATAACCGAGTACGGCTGGTTATCTTGAATGCAAGTATGGACAAAGATATCCGATTGGCTGAGCAGCCCCGGAACGTTGTCATGCTGTCCAAGGAATAACACCTCATGCTGCAGCCCCGTCCTTATGGCCTGCTCTTCCAGTTGCCCTCGCATGGCACCATCCCCTACAATCCAGCACACCCAGTCGTTTCGCATCCGCTTGAGAATAGCAAGGGATTCAAGCAGCACATGAATCCCCTTCACGAACACCAATCTGGCCGGACAGATAATGACCTTTTTCCCAGGTGGTCGCCGATGTGACGATCCCGCGCTATATTTTGCCTGAAACGCTTCAGCGTCCAGACCATATTGAAACACCGTAATCCGATAATCAGGTACCCCGCAATCGCTCATAAGAACATTCTTGGACCATTGATTAGCCGTAATCGTTAAATCAGAGGACAAGGCCGCATGATACTCAATGGCTGGAAAATAACGCCAGGCGGGACTTCCTTCATTGACGCCTTGTGCAGGATTATTTCGAAATATGTCCTTCATCTCACGTGCGACAGAGCCGTGGATATGCGATACGAGTGGCGTACGCTTGGGTTTTACCCTACTTAAAGAGCGTGTAGAAAAACTATCCTGTGTATGAATGATATCGTATTGCTCCAGCCCGAAATAGGCTGCCGCCAGCTCCATGCAGTAACGCTCGAGCTCATAAAAGCGTATCGCACTATGCTGATTCAAACCAGGAGCCGTCTGCGGATCAAGCTTTGCCTCCAGCATGGGCAGCAAAACTTCTTTGGCTAGTTCCTTCCCTTGGTTGACAATATGGATTTTCCTGTAATCCGGACTGTTTCCGAGCAGATCAACTTCATGACCCAGCTGTTCAAGACGTTTCTTGAGCTCCTGCATGAAGTTATATACTCCGCCAACATGGGGGAGTAGCCAATGGGTTGCCAGTAGTATTTTCATGGTATCCCCCATTATCGGCCAAGCTGAGCCAAATGCTCAAGTACATGGCGGTAATTGTTTTTCACCATCTCATATTCTGGAAGAATTCTCGCTTGATGACGGACCGTACCCATCTGGGAATGTACCCGATACATCGTAAGCATATCCGGTATGAATCCAAAAGAAGCTCCGCTCATTAACAGCCGAATCCAAAGATCGAAATCATGGGTGTAGGGAAGCTGTGGATTAAATAGACCTACCCGGTGAAGCCAGTCTTTCTTCATAATGACCGTGCAGCCGTTAATCGGATTGGAATACGTGAGCTGACGGGCCAAATCTGCATGAGACGCCATGGGAATCCCTTCGTACGGCGTTGTCACCCGGTTGTGCTCATCAATGACGCAAAAACCGGTATACGTGACATCGAGTCCGCTGCTCAGCATATACGACATCTGCCGCTCAATCTTTTGGGGAACATAACGATCATCCGAACTGAGCCAGGCAATATAATCACCGGAAGCATGCAAAATGCCATGATTCAAGGCGCTGGCCGTTCCGCCGTTACTCTTGCCCATATAGTAGACTCTGTTCATGTAAGGTGCGATCAGATGTGAATATTGAGTTGACCCATCATCTACGACTATGATTTCTACGGCAGGGTACGTTTGTTGTACCGCACTTTCCAATGCTTGCTGTATATACTGGCAGTTATAGAAAGGTATGACTATCGTAACCGTCGGCATCATCCCCTGTCTCCTCCTTCTGCCTAACTTGATATATGATCTCAATACATATCATGGGTTAGTACACCATATGCAGTGCACTCGCATTCCGAAAGGGACCCCTGTCCCCTGACATTTGACCAAATAACAGGCAGACGGCTTATATAGTATGAACGAAAGGAATAGTTTCTTGTACATCGTGCGCCTCCCCCTCACTGCACACACAGTGTATGGTCCAGCATGCTGGGAGGGCTGTCGACCACATAAAACAAGCTGTCCTCCCGCTTGTGAGCTGGGAGAACAGCTTGTGCAATCATGCGATATTTAATTAGAAAAACAAGCGGAGCCCCACCAAAGTCAGGATCCCGACAATGACGGTGGCAAACAGGCTTTTTGTGAGAAAAGCGGTTAGGAAAGCGGGCACGGCTGCAATCAATTCTAGTGAATGCCCCCCTGGGTCTATACGTCCATCCGATAACAGCAGCTCCTGGGCTAGCAGCGCTCCCATGACGGCAATCGGGACATGATCTAACCACCGGATCATCGCCTCGGGAATGCGGAGCTTGCTCAGAATCATAAGCGGCAGAACCCTTGGAATAAGGGTTACGACAGCACAACCGATAATCAATATGGCGATATGCCATCTTATTTCCATCGTTCGATCACCATCCCTGCAGTAGCCGCAACCACAATCGCGACTATGACCGCCGCGCTTCCCGGCATAATTGTACTGACAGCTACCACTGAAACAGCGGCAATCATAACCACCATGAAATCAAGTTTATACTTCTTCCGGCTGATCCATTGCAGAGCAAGCAATCCGATAAACATCCCCGGCAGTGCAAAATCAAGGCCAAACTTCTCCGGCTCGGGAATCCACTCCCCGACTAAACCGCCTGCTACATTGGCTGCGCACCAGAACAGATACGCCGTAATATTCAGGCCGACCATCCATTTATAGCCGAGTTTTTTCTGCTCGGTGGCCTTGGCTGCCGCTACACCAAACGTCTCGTCGGTTAACAAGGAACCGATGAAGAAGCTTTTTCCCGAAGAAAGACCTTTAAAGTAAGGGGCAAGCGCCGCGCTTAACAGCAGATGCCTGGCATTCACGAAAAATATCGTAACTATGATCGATAGGATCGGGCTAGCAGCCGCTATCATCCCTGCCGCAATAAATTGCCCGGAGCCCGCATAGAGCAGCAGCGAAATGAGCGCGATTTCGAGCAGGGTGAAACCTGCGGTGCGCTCGACAACACCTGCCGCAAAACCGATGCTTAGGTAGCCCAAGAGGGTTGGAATACAATCTTTGAAGCCTTGAAGATAGGTGTTTCCCTGGTTCCCATCCATACTAGCAGGGAGCCGTTCTGACTTGATGCTCATCTGTGTTCGATTCCTCTCTCACTCTACAATTCTATTTTTAATTACTATGAATTCTTCCCGCTGCCTTGTCAACGCTGTTACACCATTTTCCCATCAAAAAAAAGCGCACCAGGAATGCTGCTCATTCGCCAGGAACGCTTTTTTCATTCGGTTTATTTAGCTGCCTAAGGCTTTAAAATGACTTTGATACAGCCATCCTTCCGCTCATTGAAGATTTCGTAGCCGTGGGCAGCCTTCTCCATCGGAAGCCGGTGTGTGATGATATCCGAAGGGTCCACAGTCCCTTCTTTCAACATTTGATAAAGGCGCGGCATGTAATGAATAACGGGAGCAAGCCCCATTTTTAACGTAATATTGCGTTCGAACAGCTCTCCAAGCGGAAAGGCATTATACACCAGCCCGTATATGCCGGTTAGCTGGATGGTCCCGTATTTGCGAACCATGTTGACGGCCATGCGGAAAGCTCCTAAAGAACCGCCCTGAACCCTTAGTACGCTGCCCAGCATTTCCAATCCCGTCCGCTTGGCATCAAGGCCTACGCAATCGATAACAACATCCGCGCCGCCCTTTGTGAGTTCTCTGATGAAATCTTCAATCGGTTTGATCTTCTCAAAATTGTAAGTCTCCACGTGATTGGTCCGTTTCGCATGCGCGAGCCTGTAATCCACATGATCAATCGCAATTACCCGCTTCGCGCCTTTTAACCAGGAAAACTTTTGCGTTAGCAGTCCAATGGGACCGCAGCCCAGAACAACCACGACATCGCCTGGTTTAACCCCTCCGTTCTCCACGCTCCAGATGGCTGTGGGCAGCGCATCGGAAAGCATGAGCAGCTTCTCATCTTCCATCTCGGCGTCCTCAGGTATAACAAAGGGCATGGAATTCCCGTAAGGAACCCGTAAAAGCTCTGCTTGCGCACCTTGAAAACCGCCGTAGGCGTCACTATATCCAAAAAAACCGCCGGTATTCTTGCCCTCATTCGCATAATCGCATTGGCTCTCCATGTGATTCTGACAAAACAGGCATTTTCCGCAAGATACAATAAAAGGAATGATCACGCGGTCTCCCACTTTGACCCTGCTTACTTCAGGACCTGCTTCCACCACGATTCCCATCGGCTCATGGCCGATAATGTAATCATCGTTCAGCTGTTTTAATCCACCGTTGTATAAATGCAAATCCGATCCGCAGATGGCCGTGGTGGTGACTCGGATCAGGACATCGTCGCTGTGCCGAAGAACGGCGTCCTTCATATCCTTTACTTGGATCCGATGTCTGCCTTGATAAGTGACTGCTTTCACGCTCGAAACCCCTTCTAGAGTCGATATCCATTTTTGTAAGGATTTGACTTTTTTAGGTTCAGTGTGCGCCATTTCAATCAGAACTACTCCGGCAGAGCAAAAATAAAGCGAAGTTCACCCCAGCGCTTCGGGTTGAAGGTCTACAGGCTGCTTTTTCGATTTCCCGACTTTCAAGAATAATACCAACCCTAACAGCACGAGCGCCCCCCCTGCCGCCTGCAGGGAGTTCATCGACTCATTCAGCAGGAGAAAAGCCAGTAAACTCGCTCCAACCGGCTCTCCAAGAACGCTCATCGATACGGTGGAGGCTGTGGCATACTTCATCAGCCAATTGAACAGCAGATGGCCGAATACCGTTGGCACGACAGCCAATAAAGCAAAAATCCCCCACTCTCGTCCGGAATACCCCGTCATCGGAATGTTCATTCCTACGTTATACACCGCCAGTACGGAGGCCGCTACTGCAAAGACAAGCCAGCTGTATAAGAATGAAGGCAGACGCCGCAGTAGCAATTGACCCAGGAGCATATGCACGGCGACCGCAGCCGTCCCCAGCAGCGACATGATATCACCAGTCAAATGCCCCTTGCTCCCACTGAGTCCGCTGCTCCCAATGAGAAGGAATACGCCGAGGAAAGCGATCGCCATGCCGCCGATTGCCGCCAGCGATGTTTTCTCCTTAAACCAGAAGTAAGCACCTATCATCACAAACACCGGCTGAAGGGCAAGGATAATTGTGGAGCTGGCTACACTCGTCCACTTCAAGGAGCCCATCCATAACAAAAAGTGCAGGGCCAGCATCGAACCGGATAGAAGAAGCAGCAGCAGTTCAGAACGCTTCAACGATTTGATAGCCGGCGCATATTTGCCCGCGAAGGGCAGCATGATCAGGAACGTGATCACCAGTCTGTACATCGCTTGAATGGATACGGGACTGGTGGACCATTTTACGAATATGGAGGAAAAAGAAATAGCGATGATGCCGATAAACAGTGGGATAAATACAGGGATCGGTGCTCGGTTCGAATTCATGATGGTTAAATGATTCACCTTTCGTGTTATATTAGAGAATGATTTCAAATTTAAACTTTCGGAAAAGGATAATTGGCATGAAAAAGAAAGACCTTCGCAACCAAATGACCCCTCCCAAATTTCTGGCAATCGGCTTTGCTTCGATTACACTGATTGGGACGTTCCTGCTGAAACTTCCCATTGCTACGGCGGACGGAACTTCTACCCCAATCGTAGATGCTCTCTTCACAGCAGTTTCCGCCATCAGTGTAACGGGTTTAACCGTTGTGGATACAGGGACCCATTGGTCCATATTTGGACAAATTGTCATGCTCATGCTCGTTCAGCTTGGCGGATTGGGCTTTATGACCTCAGCCACCTGGATTGCATTGATGTTCAACCGCAGAATCTCGCTTCGGGAGCGCATGATCCTTCAGGAAGCAATGGGACAATACCAAATTCAAGGGATTGTAGACCTTATCCGAAGAGTGCTCGTCTATACGCTGATCATAGAAGGGGCAGGCGCATTACTGCTAACGCTCAGGTTCTCTGCCATCATGCCGCTTTCCGATGCGGCTTACTTCGGCATATTCCAGAGTATTTCCATATTCAACAATGCAGGCTTTGACCTCTTTGGCCAAATTCACGGACCCTTCTCAGGATTTGCAACCTATGTAGCGGATCCTTTTGTCAATATTATTCTCATGCTTTTGATCTTCCTTGGAGGAGTCGGCTTTATCGTCATTTTTGATCTTATTGAATATCCGAAATGCAAGAAACTGTCTCTTCATTCCAAGGTTGTATTAACCGTAACGTCACTATTAATCGTAATTGGGGCTGTCATGATCTTTATTCTGGAGCATGGCAATCCCAAAACATTAGGGCCGCTTTCGTACCCGGTAAAAATCATGGCTTCCCTATTCCAATCGATCACTCCCCGTTCCGGTGGCGTCAGCACCTTGGATATCGCGAGTCTGGAGCAATCCTCCCAGTTCTTCATGATTATCCTGATGTTCATCGGGGCAGCTCCCGGATCAACGGGGGGCGGAATTAAAGTGACTACTTTTGCCGTACTTATCGGTGCCGTCGTTACGATGATCCAGGGAAAACGGGACGTTGTTCTCTATCGCAATCGAATCTCCCAAGCCCTGGTTTACCGTTCCATTACACTAACGATTCTATCGTTGCTGCTATTGGTGGGAGCTTCCATGTTTCTGTCCATTACGGAATCTGGCGAATTCTTAAGAATTCTGTTTGAAGCCGTATCCGCGTTCGGTACTGCCGGGCTATCCATGGGACTTACAACCGAGCTGTCCGGGGTTGGTAAGGTGACCATTTCCCTGCTCATGTTCCTTGGCCGGTTAGGACCGCTAACCCTTGCTTATGCGCTGAGTCGCAAGAATAATAAAGAACTGTACCGCCATCCGGAAGGCCGGATTACGATTGGTTAAGTTATACGTCTCCCATGTCGGAACTTTTTTTGCGATTATCGAATGTGTTCAGCTTACCTGAAAGCTTATACAATCTTAAACAAACCGTACACTTCCCCCTTCCATGGGAGGCGTACGGTTTGTTTCATTGGAATACATTTCTAAAATCGTCTCTTATTCGCCGAACTCGCTAGCATCGATGGCAGCATCCAGCAAGTCATCAAACAATTCGTTATCGGCTTCAATCCGCTCGTCAATCTGAAGAAACTGCTCCTCGATTCCTGGCTCGCCAGCGAAGTTCAAGCTGTAGTCCCAGTCCCGGCCATTCTTGCTCAGGAAAGTAATCTCGTAGGCTGATGCATGTCCATCTATAGAAAATACGGTATATCCTACGAACTGATCGCTGTCATCCCGCTTCATATCCGCACGCTCGATTCGGACTTCTGACACGTTTTCACGCTCCTTCATTACGTTGTAAAGCACTCACAAGACTCAGTATATCACTTTTCCTGGCAGCTGATTATTGTTTTTATTATACGCCATGATCTAGTATAATATGGGTTGGTAAATTAAATTGCATTGGAGGGTACCAAATGTCCGATTTCAATACATACTTGGACAAATATGCCGAGTTGGCTGTAAAGGTTGGAGTTAACATACAAGAAGGACAAACCTTAGTGGTTCATGCTCCTGTTGATTCCGCCGAATTCACTCGCTTGATTGCCAAAAAGGCATATGAAGCGGGTGCCCGCCTGGTTAAGATTCTGTGGAACGACGAAACAATAACACGACTTCAATTCGAAAAGGCTGCAGATGACGTGTTTACCGAAGCGCCAAAATGGTATGCCGGCGAAATGACGGAATTGGTGGAGAACGGCGCAGCCATTCTGCACGTGCTTGCCGAAAATCCCGATCTGCTCAGCGGCATTGATTCCGAGCGTATCGGAAACTTCTACAAAGCGCGCGGAGAAGCATTGAAGACCTATCGCGCTTATCAGCAGTCCGACAAGTTTAGCTGGTGTCTGATCGCTGTGCCTTCAGCAGCTTGGGCAGCCAAGGTGTTCCCGGATGTGCCGGAATCCGAACAAGTCGGCAAATTGTGGGATGCCATCTTCCACACCGTGCGTGTGGATCAGGATAACCCGGTTGAAGCCTGGAACAAGCACCTCGAAGTGCTTGAAGCGAAATCCACCGTGTTGAACGCTAAGAAATACAAGAAACTCCACTATATCGCACCGGGAACCGATCTTACCATTGAGCTGCCGGAAGGGCATATTTGGGCGCAAGGCGACAGCATCAACGAACGCGGACATTCCTTTGTGGCTAACATGCCAACAGAAGAGGTTTTTACTGCTCCGCTCAAAACAGGCGTCAACGGAACCGTACACAGCACGAAGCCTTTGAGTTATGCCGGAAACATCGTGAACAATTTCTCCCTTACTTTTGAAGAAGGTAAAGTAGTCAGCTTCACGGCAGAGCAAGGTTATGAAACCCTTGAGCGTCTCCTGAACATGGATGAGGGTGCCCGTTATCTTGGAGAAGTGGCGCTGGTGCCGCATCAATCCCCGATCTCGGAGTCCAACATCCTGTATTACAATACGTTGTTTGATGAGAATGCCTCCAACCACCTTGCACTCGGCAGCGCTTATGCTTTCTGCTTGGAAGGCGGAAAAGATATGAATCAGGAGCAATTGATTCAAAGCGGTCTCAATACGAGTGTAACCCATGTTGATTTCATGATCGGCTCTGGCGACATGGATATTTACGGAGTGACGGCGGACGGCAAGGAAGAACCGGTATTCCTGAAAGGAAACTGGGCATTTTAAGATACGGGACAGTATAAAGCAGCTATTTCATATGAAGTAGCTGCTTTCTTGAACTTTTCCGGCTTTTAATTGACCTGAGGTTGATTTACAAACGGAAAAATTGTGTCATAATCAAGAAAGCGCATCAAATTACTTATTGATAGCATAAAGGAAATGGAGGGGCTGTCATGTCCAACTTTGAACAAAAAATGGAACGCTACGCGGAGCTTGCAGTCAAGGTGGGTGCTAATGTGCAGCCGGGACAAACGCTGGTCGTTAACGCCATGATCGATGCTGCACCGTTGGTACGTCTTATCGTGAAGAAAGCTTATGAAACGGGTGCCAAGCAAGTAAAGGTGAACTATAGTGATGAGGTTGTGAACCGGATACGGTACGACCTGGCACCAGACGAAGCTTTTCTGGAGCCGCCGACATATTATGCGGAGGAAGTAACCGAGCTTGCCGAGCAAGGGGCTGCTTTCTTGACCATTCTCTCCTCGAACCCTGACCTGCTTAAAGGCGTTGATCCGGAGCGTATTTCCAATTACCAGCGTACATATGGCGCCGCTATGGCGAAATACCGGCAATATCAGCAAGCCGATAAAATGAGCTGGACCGGCATTGCCTATGCTTCCCCTGATTGGGCTGCCAAGGTGTTCCCTGACGTTCCGGCCGAGCAGCAGGTGGATAAAATGTGGGATGCGATATTCCACGTGGTCCGCGCGGATCTCGAAGATCCCATTGGTGCATGGGAAGATCATATCACGACCCTCCAGCACAAATCGGATGAACTCAATGCCAAGAAGTATCATAAGCTTCGCTTCACTTCACCAGGGACGGATCTTACGATCGAGCTTCCGGAGGGACATATCTGGGCCCAAGCGGGCAGTCACAACGAGAAAGGCGAGCGTTTCGTTGCCAACATTCCGACGGAGGAAGTGTTCACCGCTCCGCTCAAAACCGGCGTGAACGGCACCGTACGCAGCACGAAGCCTTTGAGCTACGGCGGCAACATCATTGACAATTTCTCGATCACGTTCGAGAATGGCCGCATCGTCGATTTTTCCGCGGAACAAGGCGAAGATACCTTAACCCGCCTGATCTCCATGGATGAAGGCTCACATTATCTTGGCGAGGTTGCCCTTGTGCCTTATCGCTCCCCGATCTCGGAAAGCGGTATTTTGTATTACAACACACTGTTTGACGAAAATGCTTCCTGTCACCTGGCCATCGGCAGCGCGTATGCCTTTAACCTTGAGGGCGGCAAGACCATGACGTCCGAACAGCTTCAAGCAAGCGGTCTGAACACCAGCATTACCCACGTTGACTTCATGATGGGCTCCAAAGAGCTTCATATTACCGGAATCACTCATGATGGCAAAGAGGAGCCTGTATTCATCGACGGCAATTGGGCTTAAACCGCTACATTTTCGTTATGTGCATGACACAATGAGATCGGAAATCTGCAACAGAGCAGTCTTTTAATTAGAGGCTGCTCTGTTTTTTTCATAATGGACCTTCTAGCCCTTTCCTTTCCCTTCCCTTCCCGATTCCCGATGCAACTTCAACCCTATTTTGATTAATACCGATAGATTGCCGAGCATATGATGAAGAGATGGACGCATATCTAAGATTGCCATATTATTTCATAAGCTAATGCGCTTCAACCACATGACTTCATAAGGATCAACCCGTTTCCCGGAAACAGTCTTCAGAGTCGGCTGTTATTAGAATTAATAGGGCTTTTTTACCCGATATGTTGTAAAATGATGAGAGAAATAGGATGGTTACACCAGAGAGGGGATTATCGCGTGTCCAACCGATTACAGCTCCTCCTTGCAGCAGATTTCGCTGATCTGAGCGAACCTATTCAGGAAGAAGTCTATTATGAATTTTATGACCTCGTTTATGGACAGATACTGTATGTCGTACGGGATCATGCTGCTGTTGAGGATATCATTCAGGAGTCCTTTATAAAAGTGATTACAAGTAAGCCGAATTTTGAAACCGAAAGCAAGATGCGGGGATGGCTCCGTGTCGTCGCCAAAAACTCAACCATGAATTATTTAAGAAAAAATAAAAAATACCGTAACCAAGTGGATGTCGAGAGTGTTTTTATTAATGAAGAGGACGTGGTAGTTTCTTCCACGAACGTCGAACATCAGGTGGAGTCGAATATGCTGGAGGAATCCATCGAGCATTATCTCGACCAATTGAAGCCTGAATACAAGCTATTGATTGAGTATCGGTGGAAGCATAGTCTGACGTACAGAGAAATCGCGGAGCTGCTGAATACTCGCGAAGAGATCGTGAAGCAGCGCTTGTTCCGCGCCAGAGAATCCGTAAAGAAAATGCTGTATAGAGAGTGGGGTGAATTGGATGAGCAACGAAAAATACGATGATTGGTTTGATGAGGCGTTTGACGAAGCCTTTGATCGTGCAGCTTCACGTTCCTCACTCCCTACTGACATTGAATCTAAACGACAATCCTGGCAGCAGGTTCAACAGCAAATCAAACAGGTACACAAAAAGAAACAGCGTCGACGCACTTTTCAGTTAGCCGGAGTCATCGCAGCATCGATGGCCTTTGGTGCATTGATATTCTCTCCATCCTCTGTAACTCAAGCGGTAACACCGGTTTATCAGGAGATCAAGGATTGGGGAAATGGTGTGGTGACCCAAATTTTCGGTATGCGAGAGCCTGTTGATAAGAGCAAGGCATTAACGGCTCCCCCACCGGAGCAGGGAATAGAACCCGAAGGGTATGTGCCGCCAGCTCAATTAGTGGAAACCGAATATATAACTTTCACAGATACCGATGAATCTCTGACAGAATCGCAAAAACGCGCACCTTTTAAAATACCAAAAATCAATTATCTACCGGAAGATTACAAATTCTATGAGGCTACAGCATTAATAACGGATGAAAATCCGGTTTTTGAAGAGCTTCATCTTCATTATAAGAATTCGGAAGAAAAGTTTTTCCATATAGATCTTATCGGGATGACACTTGGTAAAATGATCAATCTCAATGGGGATATTAAGAAGACGATTATTCTTGAATCCGGAGCAAAAGCCTATTTAACCGAGACTAACCTTCGCTTCTTATACGATAATGATCAAGTGATTGTATCCATTAGCGGCTTCTTCACAGAAGATGAATTCATAAAAATTGCAAACAGCATACAATGATTTTTTAGAGAATCTAAAAAAAGAACAGGTTGTTCCCAATAAAATGGTTGAAGACAGGCTTAAGGGCTGGTCTTCGACCTTTTTGTTCCATGGCTGCCCACACAGATCAGCAGATGATGGGCCAGCGAAGGGTGAAACGCTTCCTGTACGGAGCGTCTTTCGATGCAAAAAAAGAGGGTGCCCTGCAAGATCTAGGATCTTGCGAGGCACTCCCATCATAAATCCATATTCGGATTATTGTGCTACCAATATCGAGCTCGTGTGATAAGTTCCTTCTTCATATGTACCGCTCTCTTTGACCCAGTGAATCGTCTTGGCCCGGTAATAATAACCCGCCTGCACACTAAAAGTCTTGCTTCCGCTCAGAGAGGCTCTACTCGTTCCGTTATCGTATGAAGCTCCCGAATCGACCCAAGCGGAGCCCGTCCAGCGTTGAAGAACATAATTGATACCCAGAGAATCTACAGCTTGAGAAGCACTGGTAGTGGCGCTAATCCCTACTTGAGTACTGCTTACTTTCCCTATCGAAGAAAAATAATCCATCAAATATTTATTGGCTAACGTGTTGAGAGAAGAATTTAGGTTCATTTCCACAGGAGGCGGAGTCGTTAAGGCACCGGGTGCAATGTCTGTAGCCGAATCCGCGTAAGCCCCTCCTGCCAGAGATAAACTTAATAGAACACTGACTGCAACCGCTGAAGCTATACGTTTAGGACTGCGTACTTTTGACATCATATCACCTTTCTTTCAATGTAATAGGTACATCCATATTTTAACACGCAGTGACAGAACAAAAGTTTCTAATTCTTCATGGATTGATATATTTTTTGAAACTTTTCTGCAAATAAAAAGAAGCCTCGACATATATTGTCGAGGCTTCTTCTAATATCCAGTTTACGCACCTGCTTCTTCCTGAATCAGCTGCTGCTGCTGCCTGATCAGACGAATCCGCGAAATCCGTTTATTCTCGGTCTCCTCAATCACAAAGCGATAATCCTCATACATGACAGATTGACCTTTGTGTGGGAGCAGCACCTCAAGACGCGAGGACAGCCATCCACCGATAGTATCATAGTCTTCTGTATCCACGTTCAGACCAAATTGGTCATTAATTTCATCGATCAGCATCAATCCATCAATGGAGTATTCATCCTCCCCCACCTTTTCAATGCCCGGACGCTCTTCGTCAAACTCATCTTGAATTTCACCGACGATTTCTTCCATGATGTCCTCCAGGGTTACGAGTCCTGAAGTCCCGCCGTATTCATCAATTAGAATGGCAATTTGCGTCTTGCTCCGCTGCATTCTTCGCAGCAGATCGCTGATCTTGATCGACTCAGGAACAGCAATGATCGGGCGAATCAAGGAAAGCTGGTCACGAACGAATCCGCGCATCAGATCTTTAATGTGAATAAAGCCAATGATATGATCCTTGTCTTCGTCACAAATCGGATAACGGGTTCGCATCCCCTCGCTTGCGATCTTCAGATTTTCTTCCAATGAAAGATTGTTGTATAAGCAGATCATTTCTGTTCTGGGGATCATGATCTCCCTTGCTGTCGTGTCGGCAAATTCAAAAATGTTGTCTACCAACACCATATCCGTGCTATCCATCAGGCCGCTCTCACTGCTCTCTTTCATCATATCCCGCAGTTCTTCCTCGGTATGAACATTCCGTTCAACCACCGGTTGCATCCGGAATAAACGGAGAACATTATTGGAGAGCCCATTGGCAAACCAGATAAACGGGAACATCATCGTGTAAAACACCCGCAGTGGGCCTGCAGATAGCAGCGCAATTTGTTCCGCCTTACGTACAGCCACTGTCTTGGGCGCCAATGCACCAAATACAATGTGCATGAGTGCAATCAGGATGAAGGCAATTACCAAGGACACGGCATGAACGGCTGTATTGCTCCAGCCTATGCCATGAAACCAAGGCGTAATCATGGCGGATATCGTTCTTTCGCCAATCCATCCGAGTCCAATGGACACGATGGTAATACCAAACTGGCATGCGGATATATATCCGTCCAGGTTCTTCAATATGTTCTGCGCAAATTTTGCACGTCTATGTCCTTCTTCGGCCAGAGCGTCAATACGGCTGCTTTTCACTTTAACGAAAGCTAATTCAGCCGATACAAAAAATCCATTTAACAGGACGAGAATCAATACCAAGGTTAAACTTATCAAACTCGGTAAGGGGTCACTCAATCGATCTCCTACCCGCCATACAGCATGCTATGACGAATAGGAACACCTCCTTCGGTTATTAAAAATGTGTGGTGCCATCAAGCATAACAGCGTGTTCGGACTACGCATCAACTTCCCAATGGTCTCATCTCCTTGTCTTATTCCGACTTAATCAAGCTATATAAGTAATTATATAGTACTACGATACACAGTCAAACGTTGTCTTATGACATTAATCAACGTTGTTATCAGCTTTAATTTGATTCTCAGCCATTAGCACTCGTTTTTCGATGAATTGATATATTCTATGAATAAACATTCAAAATGTTAATAGAATACGATGAATCCGCACGCGTTGGATAGAAAAAATCGCATGAACATTGAATATGTCCAAGTATAACATAAAGAAAAAACCCTCGTTTACGCCTGAGTAAACGAAGGTTCTTTATGCAATCGGATCGATTATCTAGCCGTTGGAGGCGGATTGCCGATAACACCCGGATATTGATAATGAAGCGGCTCGTCGAACACGACATAATCTAGGTTTACCATCAGCAGGATGATACGGCGGCCTGTCGACCGTTCGCTGATAATGATATGATCACGTCCAGCAGCTTCGACCACACCTGTGAACACCTTGGCATTCCATTGCGAATTGTTTTCATACGTCATATAGAAGGTTCCCTGTTTGCCCAGATTCAGTCGTAGAATATTCTCTACGTAGGATTGTTCGAATTGCGGGGCGGGAACAACGGTGCCTCCTGGAGTCATTGGGCTTCCGCTAGGCACCTGCGGTGGAACGTTCGCCGTATAACCAGCCGTCCCGCGGTTCGGCACTCCCGGATAACGGACTCCATTCATGAAGTTCACAGGTGGCACACCTTGATTGTACATAAGTAATTTCCTCCTTTAATTTATAACTCCCGCCTAAGCGGTTGTATAACATGAATCAAAAAACGGACGGGCAATCGGCATATGTCGGGGTGAAGAAACAGTGTGCTTTGAATCGGCCTGTGTTCTGCTGATTGTACCAGGTTGCCGGGCAATCTCCTGCCGGCCGGAAAAACCACAGCGCGTTGCTAGCCGGCCATATGCGTTCCCCATTAATGACCCTTTGGGCTAGCCGACGATCCCGATCCCTAGCTCGTTGATAAAAATAGCCTTTCTGTGTTGCTTCAAAACCACCCGGGCTCTGAAAAACCATATCGTTCATGCTGCGGATGTTTCGAAAATCCAGGCAGTTGCCCAATATCCGGTTCACTCCGACATTCCCGACCATGAGCATGCCTTGCTCGCCTTCGCCTTCTGCCTCTGCGCGGATCAATCTTGCCAGAAGATCCACATCATTCGAATTCGCTTTGATGACTGCCACAGAGTTCCCCTCGCTTCCTTAAGATCACTTTGTATTTGTATGTGCATTCGCCCATAAATGTGACTATGTGAAGAGAAAAAAAGTTCCTTACCGCAATTCACCACGGTAAGGAACTCTAAGCTTCCTGTTTCTATTCATGACTGCACAGCATGATCGGAATAAACATATCTGAATGTATACTCTCCTGAGCCCGCTTGAATCACAACACCCGCTTCACCATCACGTGCAGATTGAATCCCTCTCGCTTCGTCTAGAGGTATCGCCTCTCCTTCTGTAACGCTTGATGCATTAAAAACACCTGGCAGTCGGATCTCCGCTGTTGTATTAGGCGGGATGGTTACCTCTATTTGAAACTCTCCACCACTTTCCAATCTCCAACTTGACCGGACGGATCCGTACAGCGTATCGATCACGCCTTCAGCCCATGTCAATCCTTCGCCCGGCACGGGTGCAATCACGGTATGCTTATAACCCGGCGCTTCCTCCACAGTTTGTATGCCGGCAACCGTACGATACAGCCACTCGCCAATGGCTCCATATGCATAATGATTAAATGAATTCATATCCCGGCTCCAGAAGCTGCCATCTTCCTTAATACCGTCCCAGTGCTCCCATATCGTGGTTGCGCCTTTCGTAACCGGGTACAACCATGAAGGATAGTCCCTCTGCAGCAACAGCTTATAGGCCGCGTCATGCATGCCATGCTGACTTAATACATGGTTAATATAGGGTGTTCCCACAAAGCCTGTCGTTAGATGAAATCTACTCTCCTCCAGCAGCGAATAAAGACGTTTCGCTGCTCGTTTTTCCGCATCTTCATCCAGCAGCCCAAACATGAGCGCAAGCACATGCGCGGTCTGAGTCGAAGCCGCTAGCCTTCCTGACGGGGTCACGAATTCGTTGCGAAATGCAGCGACCACCTTATCTTTAAGCTCCGTATACAGGGCAGCATCTTTTTCTTGACCCAATACGATCGCTGTTTTCCTAAGCAGTTCTACCGAATAACAGTAAAATGCCGACGCTATCATATCCCGCTCTGTAGCCCCCACATAGTCGCCGGATTTCGCATCAAGTCCCAGCCAGTCACCAAAATGAAAGCCGGTATTCCACAAATACTCATTCTCCCCCTGAGCCTGAATGTAGGAGACCCAGCTCTTCATGCTCTCATACTGACGTTCCAATATCCGTCGGTCGCCATAACTGACATATACCGTCCACGGACATATGACCGCTGCATCTCCCCATGCGGCCGAAGCGTAGGCCTCATCGCCAAGCACATGGGGGACAACGAAAGGCACTGCCCCATCGCCACGCTGGTCTGCAGCCAGATCAGATAACCACTTGGTGAAGAAAGGAGCCACGTTCGCTAGATAGGCCGCCGTCCCAATAAACATCTGTGCATCTCCCGTCCAGCCAAGCCGCTCGTCACGCTGGGGACAATCCGTGGGCACATCCAGGAAATTCCCCTTGAGCCCCCATCGAATATTGCTCTGCAATTGATTAACCATGGGATCTGAGCACTGAAACGTTCCGATTTCTTCAAAGTCCGAATGGAGCACAACTGCTTCAAAAACCCCACGGCTCAACTGCTCCTCCGTGAAACCGTCTAAGCGGACATACCGGAAGCCTTGGAACGTAAACCGTGGCTCATAGGTTTCTTGTCCTCCACCTTTTAACGTATACTGAATGGTTTGTTTAGCGGTTCGGAGGTTCTCCGTATACAAGTTCCCCTCGGAATCCAGTATCTCCGCATGCTGCAGCGTCACGATAGCGCCTTCCGCGCCGGACACGCTAAACCGGACCCAGCCCACCAGGTTCTGTCCGAAATCGATGACGGTTTCACCTTTGGGTGTAATCAGACATTCAACGGGCTGCACCTTTTGGATGGCTCTTACCGGCTCGTTAATTTGAGGCTTCAGCATGTCAAACCCGTGATCGATCGTTTCGATACCATGCCAATCATTTGAGTTAAAATCTCCTGAGCTGAAGCCTTCCAGCTCCAACCGGGCATCGTAGGTTTCACCATGATAGAGTTCTGACATTGTGATCGGGCCTTTGGCCGACTGCCAGCTTGAATCGGTTGCAATTACTTCTTCGCTCCCGTCTGCATAAGTAATATGCAGCTCCAGCAAAAGGGCTAATCGATTCCCATAGATTGCGCTCCGTTCCTCCCATCCCAATTGCCCCCTGTACCATCCATTTCCGAGCCAAGCGCCGATGCCATTTAGGCCAGCATTCAGCATATCCGTCACGTCATAACTTTGCGTCTGTATCGCATGTTCATAACTCGTCCATCCGGGTGTGAAATAACAATCTCCCACCCGCTGCCCGTTCAGTTCCAGTTCATAAAGGCCTAAGGCCGAGGCATATATTCTCGCCTTCGCAATGGGCGTCTTCAAGCTGAAGCTCTTGCGAAGGAGCGGTAGATGAGGAGACTCGGCCGGCAGCAAAGAACTGGGTGCCGTTATCCATTCCCCTATCCATTTCTCTCCCTGCAGTTTACCCGTCTCCCAATAGGCTGCATCCGACCATTCCGATACCTCCCCGGCTTGATTCCAGACGCGGACTCGATAAATATAGCGCTTACAAGACGATACGCTCCATTCGCTTAATTCCACATGAACCGATTGCGAAGAAGCTACTTTCCCTGAAGTCCAAAAGGGCACAGCAAAACGATCATCATTCGAAACTTCAATCTCATAGGCCGTTTGCCTGAATGCCCTTTCGTCCGAGACCAGCTTCCAATTTAAACGCGGATGCTTCTCGCCGATTCCAATCGGATTATGCTGATACTCACATCGTAAATCCGTAACGCTGAACATAGGCTATCCCTCCGTTCACCTTCATTAAAGGTTATTGCCACAATCAAGTTTTATAGGCCGCAACTCGGGATGTGCGCTTCCCTAACCGTGCCTGTTTCAACTATTATTATAAGTGAACCTGAACGTGGAATTATGGGGATATCGGACAACAATATGAGGCATAACGGACATTCTTTCCCTATTAACGACAAGGAGAATGATGATGAAGCGACCCATGGAAACCTATTATGGAGATACCTTTTTCCAGGATGACACCTTGATGTATGTGAATCGAAACGCGGAGAATTTTACAGGCTCATACCATAACCATGATTTTCTGGAGATTGCTTATATTGCGGAGGGTGAAGGTTTTCATCACCTGGAGAACTCGGTACAGCGCGTGCGCAAAGGTCAAATGTTCTATATCCCACTCGGAATATCTCATGTATTCCGGCCCACTTCTGCAAACGGGAAGCCGCTCATCGTGAATAATTGCATTTTCTCTGTACAGCTGCTGCCCAAACTGATTGCTTTTACAACAGGTTCGGATACGGCTGCCTTTTTGAAAGGCATGGAAGATGGCTCCCTTGGATACCATGCGATTATGGACCGACATGATCGCTTCGAGAGGCTCTTTAGCTTCCTCTATGAACAAAATGCCATGCACGGCAGCGGTTCTGCCGTTTATCTGCACACGCTGCTGCTGCAGCTGATCATTGAGTTCAGCCGTGTCATCGAACATCCACATACGATGCCTTCGGTGCCGCAGCACCATTCCTTTCAGGATGTCCTTCAATACGTGGAAGTGCAGTACATGCATGAGCTCACTTTGACGCAGCTTGCACATATCAGCGGATTCAGCGAGCGCCACTTGCAGCGGCTGTTCCGCCGATATACAGGCCAGAGCTGGCATCATTATTTGCAAACCGTACGGATTCGAATGAGCCGCGAGCTGCTGCGCACCACCTCGGACAAAATCAGTACGATTGCCGAGAAGGTCGGTTATAAGGACATGCATTCTTTTCACTCCGTGTTTAAACGAAATACAGGTCTCACACCTGGTCAATACCGGAGCGATGTTCAGCATTCATAAACGATGGGACTCTCCGGCAAATAATGAAAGCATGATGATCCTGAATACTCGATCATCATGCTTTTTGAATATACTTTGATGATTTTGAACGTCATTCATTTCCCTTGATAGGGCTTTTATCACGGAGGGAAGCCATTGAAATTACTGCGATTCCTATCAATAGAACGGAGCTCAGAATGCCAACGACTTGAAATCCGGACGCAAATGCCGCTTGAGCTAACATTTGGATCTCATCGGCAAGCGCTGCAGGTAGCTGTTCCGCTGCATTCATAGCAGCAGCCAATGTATCACTGGCCGATTCTGCCGCTTCATTCGGAATACCGTCAGGAACATTCATCCGATTGCGATAAATAACTGTACCTATACTCCCCATCACAGCGATACCAAGTGCCATCCCAAGCTCGCCGCTTGTTTCCGACAAGGAAGATGCTGCTCCTGCTTTCTCTGGCGGTGCTGACCCGATAATAAGGTCCATGCTTAAGACTTGAAGAGGACCCACTCCCATCAGCAGAAGAACGCTGCCGAGGATGGGGATTAACATTCCCCATGACGTATCCGTCCATATGACCATGAGATAACCGACTGATGAGATCAATAAACCAGAGGCGATGAGATGTGATGAGGGAAACCTTCGTGCTAAGATCGGCGCTGCCAATATACCAATAATGCTGCCGGCGGCATAAGGCATCATCCACAGACCTGCTTCCACCGGAGAAAGTCCTTCCACCATCTGCAAATACTGAGTAAACAGAAAGACAAATCCCCCAACGATCAACGAACCCATCAGCATCATGATTAGCGACCAGCTAAACCCACGGTATGCGAACAATCCCAAGTCGAGCAGCGGATCTTTCAGCCTTTTTTGCCGTCTGACAAACCAATAGCCGATACTGAGACCAATGATCGATAATAGCGCTGCTAGGAAACTGATGCCTTCCTTGGCCATGTCCTTAAGACCGTAAATCAAGGGGAGAAGCGAGCCAAACGACAATATAACGCTAATGGGGTCCAGCTTCTTGGATTCAGAATTGCGGTATTCAGGCAGGAGCCACGGCCCCGTCACAAGCAGGAGAAGCATGACGGGAACGCCAAGGAGAAATACTGAGCCCCACCAAAAATATTCAAGCAGTATTCCTCCTACGGCCGGGCCGATCACAGCCCCGCTTGAGAAGCAAACCATCCACACGCTAATAGCTGTCGCCCTTTGCTTTGAATCCTTAAACATATTACTGATCAGTGCAAGCGTAGATGGCATCAAGGTAGCGCCGGATATACCGAGCAGTGCACGGGTGACAATCAGCATGCCAGCACTGGTGGAGAACGCGGCTACGATTGAGGCAACGCCAAATGCAAAGGCGCCAATTAGAAGTAGTTTTCTCCTTCCGATCCGATCACCGAGCGTCCCCATTGTAATCAGAAACCCGGCAATCATGAAGCCGTATATGTCAAGAATCCACAGTTGCTGCACACTGCTCGGCTTAAGATCCGCAGCCAAATGCGGAAGAGCCAAATGCAGCATTGTGAAATCAAGGGCTAATAGCAATGTGGGCAAACTGAGCACGATCAGTCCGATCCACTCCCGCGGTCCCGCACGTGAAGCCCGTTCGTCATTCATGATCATTCCTCCTTCATTCATTTCTTACCATTTGAAGTAACTTGCGTGCTCTTCCGCCCACTCGGCAAACGTTCTTGCAGGACGTCCTGTGATCTGTTCAACCGTTTGATTGACGGTATATGCTTCGATCGGTGGATTCTTGTACCAGTTGATGACGTAATCGATGACACCCTCATCGACTCCAAGTTCGGCCATTCGTTTACGCTCCTGCTCTTCGGTTAACTGAATAAACTTTACAGCTTTACCGATATAGTGACTAAGAATCTGCACCTTGTCAGGAACCGTTAGCGCCTCGGGACCGGTTAGGGGATAAATCTTGCCCACATGAACGTCCTCCGACAGGACCGCTGCAGCCACCCGTCCGATATCCTGCTCATGAATCGAAGCATTTAACGAATCACCAAACATATCGCGTACTACACCCTCTGTTCGTATCGATTCTCTCCAGTTCATAACATTGGACATGTAATCGACCGGCTGCAGCTGGGTCCATTCCAGATTACTCGATTCTAGTGCTTCCTCCACCGTCCCTTTCTTTCCGTCCCACAATACGCTGACGCGCTTTACTCCGGCAGCCTCCGCGATTCGAATAATCTCCTCCCCTGTCGTAAGCGGGACGTAGCCTGCTCCTGTCGTGATTAAATGGAGGCCGGTCACACCCCGTAACGCTGGAACCAGCGAGTCGGGCTTACTCAGATCACCAGCAACCACTTCTACGCCAGCAGGTAATGTGGCTGATGCCGGATAGCGGCTGAGCGCTTTGACGCGATGTCCAGTCTTAAGCAGCTCATTTACCACCTGTCGACCAACTTTTCCTGTCGCACCTGTAACTAATATGGTCATTGTTTATTCCTCCTTTTTAGCCATTGACGGTGTACTTCTGTTTCCCTATAGTTCCATTTAAACGCAATTCCAGACCGGTTACGTCCAGCCCTGGTCTAAATCAGCCATACAAAAAAGGCCTTACCCGAAGATAAGACCTGACACTACGACCATAGTCTGAGGGTTATGTGTCGAACCAATGGTTCCTTATCGCGTACAAGGCCGCCTGGGTGCGATCCTGCACCTCCATTTTTCCCAGAATATGCGTGATATGCGTCTTTACCGTTTTCTCGGTAATATGTAGTTCTGCAGCGATTTCTTTGTTACTCCTGCCGAGCGTAATCTGTTCAAGTACATGCTGCTCACGAATAGTCAGAATGTCGATGCCTTTAACAGGCTCGGTATCTGTCGCCACATGGGCAATTAATTGATTCGTTACCTGAGGATGAAGCATGCGATTTCCGTTTACGGCAGCGATGATGGTTTCGACCAGCACTTTAGGCTCGATATCCTTCAGTTGATATCCAATAGCTCCCGCTTTAATCGCCGGCAAAACCGAATCCCGATCGGCAAAACTGGTAAGAATGATAACTTTCGTATGTGGAAACTTGTTTGTGATTCGCTTCGTGGCTTCGACTCCGTCCATCTCCGGCATCTTCAGATCCATCAGGACCACATCAGGCTGCAGCTTCTCTACCTTATCCAGAGCCTCTAGCCCGTTAAGAGCTTGATCTACGATTTCGATCATGGGCTGTGTCTGCAGAAAATAACGCAACCCCCTTAATACAACGAGATGATCATCAACGATTAGCACTTTAATCTTCATAAGTTCAAACCTCTTTCTTGGATAAAAACGGAACCATTACGGTCACCATCGTCCCTGTGCCTTCCTCGCTGCTTATACTTAAGGTTCCTTGTATTTCTGAAGCCCTCTCCCTCATGCTGGTAAGCCCAAGCGAATGCGGACAGAGTTCGGGCGATCCCGGGTTGAATCCTCGGCCTTGATCCGATATTTTCATATATAGACTGGAGCCGTCCTGTTCCATTCGGATCCAGGCTCGATTCGTACCCGCGTGTTTGCTGATATTGTTCAATGCCTCCTGCCCAATTCGATACAAGGACTCTTCCACCCGGTTCGTCAAAACAGGAATTTCCTTCATGATAAACGTCAGCTGTATGCCAAGTTTCTCAGCATAGTCCTTCAGTGAAGCCAATATCCCTTTGGCCTCTCCGGAAGGTCGCAGCTGCCAAATTAACGAGCGCATTTCAGTGAGCGTTTCCTGGGCAAGCTGTCCAATATCGTGTATTGCCTCCGCCGTATGCGGATTCTCATGTAAGGTCGTCTCACGCACGCCTTGGGCAAGCAGTGAAAGAGAGAACAGCTTTTGATTGACGGAATCATGTAGGTCCCGTGCCAAACGGTTCCTCTCTTCAACCAACAATAAATCCTGCCACTCGTAATATAAACATATCTTTTCAATGGCCAATGATATATGCTCCGCCAGCACCTCTAAGATTTCAACCTCCAGCTCAGAGAAGGGCCCACTCTCACGGCCAATAAAGAGCACCCCCATCGTCTCATAGGTCTGAAAAATACGCTCAAGATGCTTTAATGGTATCGCCGCCGTATACGTATGGGGCTGAACGCCGGGAAGCACCCGGACCAGGCCTTCTTGCACCACTACGTTTTGTTCCTCATATGCCCGTTGTACGATTCCTGACTTTCGTGCGGTCTTATGGGCAGCCTTTCGTACCAACTCCTTGCAGCTATGCGTCACTTCATTCTGACGGACCGCACGAAGATACAAGTTGTCATCGTCAGACGTAATCATAGCAACAGTCGGCCAGCCAAATGCATGAGCAAGCTCCTCCACAATCGCCACATGCATTCTCTTCATATCGTTAATTTTCCATAGATATCTGGTTACTTTGCTTGCCTTGGCATAATAATCGACGATGAAACGGGCTATGCTGTCCACCGCCTGTTTCTCCCTTTGCTCCGACAGTTTTGTCCGCTCGACCGCCGTTCCAATCTGATAGGCAACGGATTGCAACAACGCAAGTTCTCCCTCGCTAAAATGCTCTTTGCCTGGCGAACCCACATTCAGCAGCCCCAGCCGTTTACCTTGAACCGTGAGGGGAATCGTAGCATGATGGGTCAGATTGTGAGTTTCTCCCCAGCACTCCTTTTTGGCATTATGCAGTCGTTCACATTCAATAATCGTAACCGGTTCATTTAAATTTCCTGCCCAATACAAGCGCAGGCATAGGCAGTCTCCGCATCGCATCGGTTTTTTGTTATCCCGTGATAAAGCAGGCGGAAGGTTGACATCGGCTATTTGATCATAATGTGGTTGATCCCCGATCAGAAAAAGCCATCCTGTCTCAAGCTGGGTTAAATCCAGCAATTTTTCGAGTGTCGTTTGCAGCATTTGCTTCATATCGTTGCTCTGGTTCAAATTTTCCGCTATTGTCTTCAGAATGAGCAATTCTTCAACGTATTGGTCTTTATCACATAACATCAGGCTCACTCCATCCCCTATCGATAAGTGAAATATCCATTGGTTAGCAGGTTACACACATTCAGCATATTACCCAAGCTCTTTCTCCAGAAGCACTTCATCTTCCCGCTTATAACCTGATTTCTCATAAACTCCGATGGCTTGGTGGTTATCATGACCCGTAAGCACCTTAACGGCCTTCACCCCACGCGCAATCAATTGATCCTCCAGAAAAACGAGCAGCATTCCTGCCAGCCCCTGCCTTCTTGCCCGCTCCTGAATGTACAATTCCGTGATCTCGCCAACATGCTCCCGGTAACAGAAGGATTGGAAGGACTGAGCACAGGCAAATCCAACAGGGTCATCACCTAAATAGGCTATGGCCACAATTTCACCCGATTGTTTTAAGTGATGTTCAGCTTCCTCCAGCGGCATTAACACTTCATTAAACTCCCAGTTTAACCGGACCAGGATGGATGCGTCCGAATGAGAGGCCAAGCGGATATGTCTCTCTTTTTTCATAAAACTTCCTCCATTCGCAGAGTAGGTGCAGGTGGTCCTTTTACTCGCAAGTATACCATCTTTATCCAGTCTGAGCTTCCTCATCCTATCATAAAAAAAAGATCCTGCCGCGTAAACAGCAAGGATCTTGTCAACTCAAACGATATTAAACTGTAGTAACCGAGAACATCAGGCCGCAATAAATGAACACAACAGCGCCTAGCCCGCATAACAACGCGCCTGCCGCGGCCCGGTTTTTGCGGAATACGTTCACGACGTTCCACAGAAGCGCTAGCCCGAGACAGAGGCTAAGGATTCCTATCCAACTCCACGTGAAAGCCAGCTCACCGATCGTAAACCCGGGATGGAACCAAACAAAAGTTGCAGCAGGGCCATACAAGGCCAATGTATCTATGACCTCATGCGGAGCAGGCTGCTGGTTCATGTATCCGGTGACGATATAAATCAACCAGATCAGAACTCCCTCACTTCGTGCCCATGCCATCGGATGATAACCGGAATCCCGGCGCAGCTTGCGCTTGACGAGATGACCGTTTACAAACGCGAATACCAACAGCGGCAGAATGAGAATATGCTTAACCAGCAGAGCCTGACCATAAGACAGCGTCCAGCTGTTTATCGGATCCGGCGTCACGGCCGTCATCAAGAATAATCCCGATCCGATAACAATGATGACACAGACGATCGCAGTTGGATGGAACCATCTAAGAAACGCACTCCAGCGGCTCTGATCCGTACTGAACCATCCTGTTATCAGCAACGTTCCCGTCCATATCGCCATCGCTGTAAAATGGCCGAAGAAGGCAAGCTGTCCTGCACTTTCGAACAAGGATGCAGCGTGGTTAAACGAGGACATGGCCACCGCAATGCCCAGCAAGGCAACGGGCATAAGCCAGCGTAATACGGAACCCGGCTTCCGGCGGACGATCATGGTCAGAATTGCCAACAGGATCGCTAGAACCAGAATCCAGGCGTAACGCTCACCCTCGCTGAACTTGAACATGATGCTGTTAAAAGACTTCCAGAACCCGATATCATCCTTGAAGAACATCATGATCTGCAGCAGCGGCACAAATCCAAATACGATGATGGCCGCTGACGCCACCGGGCCAAGCCAGGCCGGAACCGAAATGTCCGGCTTATATGCTTTCGGTACGAGGGACAGTACCGTGATGCCTGCCAGAATGGCGTAGGCTAAATATAGTAGCGGCTCACTTAACCAATAATAAGACATTTATTTTTTCTTCCGTGAGGCTCGTATTCCAAAATATCCTGCGACAAATGCTACAATCACGATGACGACGATCCACACGGTTGAACCGCTGCCTGCCGATTGTTCGGGAGCCGAAGTGTTGTCTGCCTGCTGATCCTGGCCAGCCGTTTGATCCGTGTTGTCCGCAGCGGTATCCTGCGCAGGCGTTGTTTCATCCTGCGTGTTTCCTGTATCCGCAGGCGTTTCTTCGGTATCTGCCGGTGTCTCCGGAGCGGCTTCCGCTTCCGGGGCATCTACTTCGAAAGCGTATGTCCCGTCCACGGGATGTCCATCGCCGCCCACGATTTTCCACTCCACCGTGTAGGAGCCGGATGGAAGCGGTGCAGACAGCGTCCCCAGCATGGTGTTCTGACTGATCTTGACCTCTGCTACTTCAACCGATTCGCCTTGCGCATTCTTTATCTTGAGCGTGCTCAAGTTTTCATCGATATTTTCATTAAATGACAGGCTTACTTCCTGTACGCTTTCCGTCAGCTTGGCATCCGCCGCGGGCGTACTGGTTTCCAGCTTGGAATGGGCCCACGTTGCAGTCGGGAATACCAGTATTAGCAGCAGACCCAGGGTCAGCAAGACTGAAGTTTTCACATGTTTCAACACGCATATCTCCTCCAAACCATTTATCTCAAATTTGAATCTTCCTCATCATAACAAAGACATTCTGACAATGCTAATGAGTAAATTGTGAACAATGAATTCCACATATTTCACAGAAAAAAGGAGGTGCCGCATAACACGCGACATCCCCACTTTGTTACACAGATTCTATTATGCTAACCTCTCTCATACCAATAGCCAGGTATCCCTTTGGTCAGCCGCAGCAAAGCTTCGAGGTAATAGTAATCGCCCCAGATCATATAATCATCCGGACCCGCACCGCCTCTGACGTAATAGGAACCATGCTTGATCAAGCCTTCCTCTGCTGCTTCACCGATGGTAGAATATTGGTTTACGAGAGATATCATCGACTTCTCAACGGCTTCTGTCAATAGCCCTTTATTGTCATCTTCTCCGTCCAGATGCTCCAATATCTCCAGCATGCCGCACGCCGCAATGGCGGAGGCGGAGCTGTCGCGAGGTGTACCCTCTTCAATCGGAACGTCAAAATCCCAATACGCAACATGATCCTCCGGCAAGTATTCAATAAAGAAACGAGCGGCGCGTAAAGCCGTATCCAAATATTTCGGATCACGGGTATAACGGTATGAGAGCGCAAATCCGTAGATGGCCCATGCCTGGCCGCGCGTCCATGTTGATCCGTCATGATATCCTTGATGCGTTCCTCCTCGGATGGGGGTTCCATCCTCCGGATTGAAGTAAAAGGTATGATACGACGAATCATCACCCCGCATTAAGTAGCGTCGACTCTTGTCCGCATGCGCTACGGCGACGCGCTTGTATCGCTCATCACCCGTCTGATCATATGCCCAATACAGCAGCGGAATGTTCATCATGCAATCGATAATAATGCGACCGCCGTTCTTCTCGTCGCCTTTCCGGCCCCAGGCCTGAATATACTGACCCTCTTCCCGCCAGCGCAGCATCAGATGATCCGCTGCTTTCAAAGCGAGCTGTTTACCTTCTTCATGCTCATCCACAATCCACGCTGCCAGTGCAGAGGGAAGATACAGAAATCCGATATCGTGATGGTCCAGATGCCGCTGTTCCTGCAGGCGTTGCTTATAATCCTCCAAGTGTGCTATTGCCGTTTCCTTAAACAGGGGGTCTTTCGTGTATTCATAACACAGCCAGATCATCCCGGTGTAGAATCCTTCAATCCAGTCATTGCTTTCTCCCCACTCGTAACGCTTCTCTTCCGTGATATGAGGAAACTTCATCGGAAATTGACCGATATTCCGCTTGGTTTTTTCTACCGCATCCATAATAGCTTGCTCCCACATGAGTCAACTGCCTCCTTATTCTTTAATGGCTCCGATCATGACGCCTTTCACGAAATATTTCTGCAGGAATGGATATAGAAACAAAATCGGCAGCGTAGCCACCATAATCGTTGCATACTTAATTGTTTCGCCAACCGGCATCCTATCTCCCCCTCCTACCGAGGTCATCATGCTGCTGGTATCGTTCTGGATCAGAATTTCGCGCAGGATGAGCTGAAGCGGAAACAAGTCCCGGTCCCTTAAATAGATGAGGGCGTCAAACCATTTATTCCAATGCCACACCCCGTAAAAGAGCACCATGACGGCAATGACCGGCAGCGATAACGGGATGATGATCCGGAACAGAATGGTCCAATCGCTGGCTCCGTCGATCCGCGCGGATTCCTCGAGCGCATCGGGTACTCCTTGAAATGCCGTTCGCATAATAATCAAGTTCCATGTCGTCATGGCGCTTGGAATAATCAATGCCCAGTACGTATCGAGCAGACCCATATTTTTCACGAGCAGGTATTTCGGAATGAGCCCGCCGTCAAAAAACATCGTCATTACGATCAGCATCATGATGGTGCCCTTCCACATCACGTTTTTCCTGGATAAGCCATAGGCTCCGAGAGCCGTCATCAGAATGTTCAGCGTCGTGCCGACCACCACATAAAATATCGTGTTCAGGTAACTTCGGATAATATTGGGGTTCTCAAATACCATACGATAGGAATCCAGCGAGAAGCCCTTGGGCCACAGCAGGATTCCCCGGTGCTGAACGAAATCAGCCGGCGTGCTGATGGAAGCAAACAATACGTAGAGAAACGGGTATAACGTGACGATCGATAACAAGCACAAGAGAATGACATTCGCAGAATCAAACAGGACTTCACTGACAGATTTTGAAGTTCGCATAGATGCCCCCCTTTCTACCACAGCTTCGTATCCGTAAACCGCTTGCTGAGATAATTGGCTCCAATGAGCAGCATAAAGTTAATCATGGAATTAAACATGCCGACGGCGGCACTAAAGCTGTAGCTTGCTTCCAGAATTCCCTTACGGTAGACGTAGGTACCGATAACGTCGGCCGTCTCATAGGTAACCGGATTGTACATAATCAGGATTTTCTCATCTTGCAGCGCCATAAAGGACCCAATCCGCAGGATGAGCAGAATGATGACCGTTGGCAGGATGCCAGGCAGCGTAATTTGAAGCATCTGCTTCCAGCGGCCGGCACCGTCCACTTTAGCCGCTTCATAAAGGGACGGATCGATATTGGAAATAGCTGCGAGATATATAATGGAGCCCCAACCGACCCCCTGCCAGATCGCAGATGAGGTATATATGGTGCGGAACCATTCCGGCAGCCGCATGAATGATATCGGTTTGCCGCCGAAGTAGGTGATGATATGATTAATCAGCCCGTCTACCGACAAGAAATCCACCAGCATCCCGACAACCACAACGACAGATATGAAATGGGGAATATACGTAATGGATTGTACCGTCCGCTTAAATATGCGATGTCGTACCTCATTCAGCATTAACGCCAGCACGATGGATGCGGGAAAAACAAATATGAGATCGTACGCGCCCAGTATAATGGTATTGGTAACCACTCGTTCAAAGAAAAATCCGTTAAAGAATTCGCTGAAGTGTTGAAATCCGACCCACGGGCTATTCCATATGCCGAGCCCTGCCGAAAAGTTCTTGAACGCAATCTGCAGGCCATATAACGGTCCGTAGTGAAACACGGCATAAAACGCCACAACCGGCAGCAGCATCAGGTAAATCGTGGAGTTTCGGCGAAAGTCCTTCGCAGCTCTTGCGCTGAACCTCTCTGGCTTGCTCTGTATCGTAACGTGGTTTGTCTCTTCCTTAAGCTGCACCGTATACCCTCCTCTGACAAAAAAATCATTCACAGTTAGAGGGAGAATCCCGTCGAAGTCTCTCCCTCTTCATGCGCCTACAACTTAACGGCTGTTGAAGCGGTCCAGCGCGGCTTGCTGAATCTGGAGCGCTTCCTCAATGCCCATACCCTGTACCGTTTGGACAAATTGGTCAAAACCGCTGATCGGCTCCACACCCATAATGAATTTGTTGACCATTTCTTCGTAGTACGTATTAATATCGTTCATGATCGAGGCATAACGCGTGCTTTCTTCTGCCGTTGGGGAAATAATCGGCATCAAACGGTCATTCTCCGCATTCATCCATGTCTCAATAGCCGCTTTCTGCTGAGGCAGCGCGGAATACTGTTCGATGTATCGGCGATCCTGGACGAAAGGTCCCGAATAACTAGCCAGGTTGTATTTTGACATCGCCTGGGTGATCGACAGCCCATCTGGATTTTTCATCACTTCATCGGTATAAGTCGGGTATCCGTCCTTCATCTCGTAGCTGACTCCCTCAACTCCGAAATTAAACAGCATATGTCCTTCATCTCCATATTTGTAATCGAGCCATTTCACCGTTTCCGCCGGGAACTTGTTCGCTTTCGTCACAGCCGCCCCAAATCCGTTGAACGGCGAATCCTTCTGTCCAAGGACCGGTTTATCCCCCTTATTCAGGACAACGTTCGGAGCGCCCACCAGTTCTACATCCGGATTGCTTTTTATCATGAGCTCGGAATAGCGGCCGAGGCTGCTGCCCATGTAACCGGAGAAGGCACCCACTTGATTGTTGGTCACTTTGGCATCTTTAAGCGTGCCGTCCGTTGCCGCGTAATCCTGATCGATCAGGCCTTCGGCATACCATTTGCTCATCGTTTCCAAATAAGATTTGAATTCCGGTTGGATCGGTCCATACTGGACCTTCCCATCCACTTGATAAAATCCGGTTGTAACTCCCCATGCGCCGACAAACGCATGGTTGATGCCCGTCATATCCATATCCAGCAGCAGCGGGATTTCATCCGCTTGCCCGTTTCCATTTGGATCTTTGGTCTTGATCGCCTTCAATACTTCATACCACTCATCAATCGTTTCCGGTACGGGCAGCTGAAGCTGGTCAAGCCAGTCCTTGCGGATGATCAGGCCGTTAAAGGTCAGCAAATATTCGTCCCCGCGGATAAATGGAAATACGTAAATGTTTCCTCCGTCTGTCGTAATCAGTTTTTTATATTCCGGGTGCTCGTTCAACACTTTCGTTAGATTTGGTGCATGCTCTTCAATCAACTCATTCAGGCGGATGATGGACCCGTCCGAAATGGCTTTATCCGGACCTCCTGATACGTTGGCCCATCCATGCTCCACCACATCCGGCAAATTGCCTGAAGAGACCATAATGTTAAAAGCGTCTGCCTCCTGGCCCGCCGGCGGATGCTGGAACTTCACTTTGGTGCCTGTCGTTTTTTCCAACTCCTGATATGCGGCAATTCCGTTCATATCCTGCATCGTTGCAGAGGCATTTGCATTCAGCGATACCCAATAAGTCAATTGTTCAGGATATTCTGGGTCACCACCAACAGCGACGTCTGTTCCTTCCTTACCTTTTTCCCCGGCAGGCTCCTCGGCCCCCGAGCTTTTTCCGCTGCATCCGGCAATCATAGCCACAATCAGCATAAAGATCACAAGTCTCACAACACGTTTCCGGTTTGTCTTCAAATCACGACGCCTCCCTTTTTTCCCTAATGAATGATCATTCGATAAGATTAGGCTTAGGTGGTTCCAACTAGCCCGCCCTGTTCAAATCGTAACTCTGAAGCGCTTACATCGTATACCGTACAGTTTCAACATCCATAAACAGGGATTAAGAATTGAGATGATCATTTCTTAAGGTCGATGATAGGGAATGCAGGGTTTCCTTGTATTTTCCCGGAGTGATCCCTTCGTATTTCTTAAACACCCGGATAAAACCGACGTCACTGGTATAACCGACGGAACGGGCAATGTGCGAAATCGTGTTTTTGGCATCCCGCATCATTTCCTTGGAGCGCTCGATCCGAATCTTGGCCAGGTAATCCGTGAGATTGGTGCCGCTGTTTTTCTTGAAGAAAGCCGACAGATACGGCGGTGTAATATCAAATTGCTCGGCAATGGAAGCCAGACTGATCATGGCATCGTCGTGATGATCCGCAATGTATCTCTTGATTTTCTCAAGCAGCAGCGAAGAGGAATCGCCCCTTTGATCCTTTACGTAGAGACAAACCTTGCCGAACATCCATTTCACTTCCCGGTAGAGCTCCTCAACCGTGCTCCCCTCCGTAATTTCTTCAAGCGTTTTGCCTGACTCGCCGAATATATCCTCGTACTTCAAATTCAAAGCATTCAGCAGCTTGAACATCGTACTGAGCAGGTTAGCGAACATGAGTCTGCCGAGCTCAGGTGAGATGGATTGTCCGTTGAAGTTATTGTGGTACAGACACTGGATGATATCTTGCGCCTTATCCGTATCCCCGCTTTTCATGGCGTTAATGAGCTGGATTTCCGTCTCAATGGGAAAATCATAATACACCTCCGTTTTCTGTTTCATTTCCTCGTACAATAAAATCGGTTTATACGCAGTAAAAATGGAATATTCCAAAGCCTTCAAGCTTTCGGTGTAACCGCTCGCCAAACAGCCAAGACCTGTACGGATTTCGCTAATCCCGATCGTGATATCGGATTTAAAGCGCTGTTCAATCACCAGCTTCACTTGCTCTGCCCAATCGTACAGCTGGTCGACCTTATCATGCAGCGGTTCCGGCATGTTTAGAATAATGGCAACCAGGTTCTTCTCCAGCTCCACGGAATATGCGGTAAAGGGATGAATTTCTTCCGCCACCTTCCCGGTGACAAAACGGATCAGGGCCCATTCGCTTTCCCGCTCATTATGTATGAACCCGCTGGCATCCCTCAGCTCGATCAAGGCAACCGCAAAACTCGAATGCGGGAACGAGATCCCCATGAAATCCAGAGCATGATCGGACATATCCGCCGTATCCACGTTTCCCTTCAATAAACGCTGCAAAAAGTTAGACCGAATCACCGGTGTTTGCCTGGACAATTGCTCCTTCATCTCCGTCTGCTTACCGAAGGAATCCGCCATCGTCGATTTGATAAAATCATATTCGTTACGCACCTTACCCTCCTTAGCCGGATGAGATTGCCGGATGAAACGGATAATGTCACGCAAAGGGAAATACGCGCGGTAGGTCATGAACGCACAGGCCGCAATCCCAGCAACAAGACAGATGGCCAGAACGCCGACGGCCATTCGCTTGACCATATAGACCTTTTCCATAAACGCCTTTTCCGGCACGGCCGATACATACTCCCACCCGCTCCGGGCAGATCTTGTCGATACCGTCATCACTCGTGGATTATCCGCGGTTTTACCCGTACTGTGAACCTCGGGTTCACCGGCACTCAGAATCACTTGGCCGCTGGCATCCTTGATGTAAATGGTTCCGTGGTTTGTTTTCACAATCTCATCAAGCAATCCTGCGATCTGCCTCTCCTCAATCAGCATAACAAGGGCGCCTTTGGGATTGGCTTTCTCACCAAATGGAAGCGTTTGCATATATGTGAGCATGCGTTTCTGATTCAACCCTTTGCCAACTTCGGTCACGGGTAAATACCGGTTAAAGTGGATTCCGTGCAGAATATCTGCTTGATACTGTTGATAGGTTAATTTTTCATATCCGTATATATCGGAGAACAAGACACGAGACGTTGTCTTTAAGGAGGGACTGAGAACCGTATCGCTCTCCCGTAAATATACGTAAAAATCGGTAATAAAACTGCTGCTGTTACGGTATCGCTGCATTTCCTGCATGAAAGTGTAGTAATTGTAGTTCTCGGTACCATTTCGAGGGGAGCTTGCCTTTAGCAGCGCATCCAGCCGCGGATGCGAAGTGATGTTCCGGGAAATCAGATGCATTTCATCCAATCGGCTGTCCACCACCTGCTTCGCCTGCTCGATCAGTGCCATGTTGGAGTTGTTGGCATTTTCGATCATTATCCGCTCGATTTGCGTATACAGTCCCCAGAACACGATGACCGGGATCAGCAGTATCACAAGATAGGACATGAGCAGTGTAACGAACACGGACACTCGATTGGAACGTTCATTTTTTGCACTGGTTGTCTTCAATTTCCCCATACCCACATTCCTTCCCATTCTTTAGATGTGACCTTCTTCATACTTACATTAATTACATCATACTGTTTTTATTTATCATGAACAGGTTTTCTTCAAAAATGTTAATGCATCACGAATTTGTATCATATACGAGAGTATCGGCCCCATGACTATCACGAAGAAGAGCGCCTTCCATGGGAAGACGCTCTAGATATTCAGATGAACTAAGGCTCATATATCATTTTGCGGGTCATGCCGCCATCCACAACCAGATGGGTCCCTGTGACAAAATCATTATCCGGATCGGTAAAATAAAAGCAGGCTTTGGCGATATCAGCTGGGGTTCCTACCCGTCCAGCTGGGTGCTGCTTATGATCCGCTGTACGAAGCTCATCATAGTTTCCCGTTTCAATCCACCCCGGACTTATACAATTCACCCGAATTCCATCGGGCCCCAGGCTTACGGCCATGGCATGGCTCAATGCGACAATGGCTCCTTTGGAAGCTGCATAAGCCTCCGAATTCGGCTCGGACATGATCGAACGCGTGGATGACATATTGACGATAGCCCCGCCATTCCCAGCTTTTTTCATATGTACCGCCGCTTCGCGCGTTGCCAAAAAACAGCTTCGGGCATTCGTGTTGATCACATCGTCCCAGTCTTCAACCGTTAGCTCATATGGCGATTTCCAACGGGAGACCCCGGCATTATTAATCAAAATATCGATGGTGCCGGCATATTGGACGGCTTGGTTCATCAGGCGTTTAATATCTTCTTCCTTCCTTACATCGCAAGGGGTGAAGACCGCGTTCAATCCTTGTTCCTGCAAGGCATTTGCCGCCAGGCTGCCCTGTTCTTCATGTACATCGCTTAATATCACTCGAGCTCCGCTTAGAGCATAAGCCTCAGCCAATCCGCGGCCAATCCCATGGGCAGAGCCCGTTATTACGACCGTTTTATCCTGAAATTTCATATGCCGCCCCTCCTTCTCCTTCATTATATACCACAGGAGAAGGCGTATATAAAATTAAGCCCGTCTCTTATTTAGGATGGTCATAACCGCGGACCACGCTAAGATTCGCTCTAGGGTGCCTAACGAATCCGTAGTACCGGGTTCCCTGGAAACGCAGCAGTCCCTCGTCTCCTTCCGCGCACATGCCGAATTCCTCCCCATTTACAACAAACTCCATGCGGTCTCCGCTCTCCACTTCAAAGGTCAGATAATAGGTGGTACGAGTGCGGCTCGACATCGTATCATCCGTCTGCTGCGTATGTTTCACTTCCGTTCGTTTGCTCACAATCTTGGAATCGACCGATAGCAAAGGCTGTCGGTTATTCTGACTCCATTGCAAGATTCCCTTACCGGCCGACAGCAGAATGATCCCGATGACGACGATGAAAAACACGGGCATAACGCTGCCGAAAAAATCGAACATCCAAACTGACCCCGATCCCATACGGCTCCCCCCTCCACCTTGTCTTGAAATATGTATATGCTTTATTTCGGACAATTTAACTCATAGCTCATGGAAAGTTTGATTGAAATTTTAAAGAACTTGTCCTTTTCTGGGAGCACCAAAAAAGCCGATGTCTGCACTTAACCAGTCATCAGCTTCTTCGCGAAGACTAGAACGTCCGCTTCCATTCATACTCTTCATGGTCATCTTTGTCATCATTATTCAATCGTAAGCCAATCTCATCCATTTCATCGTTTCTTCTTGTCCTGTCATTTCATGCTCCTCTGGTGTCATTTCCTGCTCATTCCAGCAAGCCAGACACTGCTCCTCGGTGTCGCATAAACATGCATCATCACAATGGTAGCAAAGGCGGAGGAAGTTAATCGTCATTTGATCGGTATGCATGAGGATCGTCCCCTTCTAAACAATTTGGAGTATCTGATTACATCTTTATAGTAGCATACATGGAGGTTAATGTTTGTGATTAATTTCACAAAATAAACCGAAAAAAAGCTTTATCAAAACTGATAAAGTCGCGGTTGATAAAGCTTTTTTAATCTGGTCTTTTTATTGGCATATTCAAACACGTATTCTCGCCACAATCTATAGACCCTGCCAGGTTTCCCCACCGTCACTGCTTTTCATTAGTCGCGATCGATTCTTGTCCGTTGTTTCAATCAGCATCCAACCGACATCAGACGATGTAAATTGCAGTTTCACCACGTTCGGATATTTGGCGAGATTATCGTTCAGGAGCTTGCTTCTCGGAAATGGCTTCCAGGTCTTGCCCATATCATTCGTATGATAAACAATACCGTTCACCATTCTCCACCCGTCATGAAGCCGGCGGAAAACAGGCTGAATGGAGCCCTTGCCGGTATCACCCGTCATGGGGAATGACACCAAATTCCATGATTTCCCCGTGTCGGCCGTAAAGTAACCCAAATAGCTTGCCTGATCATCCTTCACGCAGGTAACCGGTATATAAACCTCGCTTCCGTTACTTCCTCTGCCCAGAAACTTGGGGGCGCCGGCAAAGATCGAACCGCACCGATCCAGCAGCTTGCTCTTAAATATCTGTCCGGAGGACTTCCACTTCTGGCCTCCATCACGGGTAATATACAGTTTGGAGGATTGCATTTCACGGATGGTCGCAAATCCGACAAGCGAATCCGTGAAGGTTAAGCCGATGATGGACCCTGTTCGTGGAATCACGCTGCCGGGAACACGGGATGTAGGATACTCCGTATTCTGCATGACCTCTTCCCATAACCCGCCATTATTACTGGTTCGAAATAGCGACTTCTCCTCAGAGCCCCGGGATAGATCGCCTTTCGCCATAATCCATCCCTGCTGAGACGAAACGAAGGACATGGCCGTGACGACACCCGTCTCCGGCAGCGAAGAAAGCTTCCAGGTATCTCCCCCGTCCGTCGTATTGAGCAGGATCGTTTCGGCTGATCTCTGCTTGTTGCGTATAATCCAACCATGTTTTTTATCCGTAAACACGATGTCTTTCCCATACTCCAGCTTATCAACGAACTGTACATTGGAGGATGGAGAGATATCAACCCACGTTTCGCCATAATCCTGAGTCTGATACAGACGTAATTCCGTGTTCGTTATCCCCCAAGCAATCCCCGTTGACTCATTCAAGAGTTGGAAATCCGTCAACCGTGTATGTATCTGATATTTGCTTTTTTCCTCGGGTGCTTTCATCGCCGTATCCGGCGTTACTAGTGTAATGGTCTGACCTTCTTCTTCATCTTCAACCGATTCAGGAGGGCCTTCTACTGTAGAAGTTTGCTGTTGTTTTATCGGTTCTGAGGTACAGGCTGCTAACATGAATGCCATCATCATTAGCATACTGAGCCAGACTATAAAACGACTTGATCTCAAGAATTCTTCCTCCTCTTATTTCGATGTCATGCTGCAAGTCTGCTTTTTCGACATTATAACATATTCCGTCCAACAGAAATGTAAAGAACTGACTTGCAAAATTTACAATACTGTAGCTTTTTTGATAGTGTCAGTCTCATATGCATAAGGATGTTTTTATGATGGAAAACTATTTGAGGTGTGTAATTTTAGCAAGGCAGTTGAATTTAAGGAGGTGAAATGTCATGGCTAAACCCGATAATCGCGAAGACAATGTAGAGCATCTGCAGCAGGCGGTCCAGAAAACGATTGAAAACTACCGTGAAGCCGAAGATTATCTCGAGGAGTTTGGGGATGAAATTCCGGCAAGCGAGAAAGAACAGATTCAAGATCGTAATGCTCGTCGTGAAAAGAGTATTTCCGGCTTCCGGGAAGAGATCAAAGACGAAGCTGCTCATCAGCAAGGAGAATAATCCACAGATCAACATAAAAACAGGAGGCGCATATAATGCTCCTCCTGTTTTGTACATATCGTATTGGCCATGAGACATCACCTATTTTGAATCAGCTGTCTCATCTCGAACCGACTGAGATTATTCCTTCTTCACCAAATTCTTTTTGACAATGACTCCCTTATAATCCTTTAAATACTCGGGCGCGCCCGTAATAAAATGTCTGATTGCCTTCACCCTGGATTCCAAATCCATGGTATCGTTCGGACCCACCTGTACAACCGACGCAGATGCAGTCGCTATAATATCGATACATCCCACATGAATCTTCTTATGGTCTTGTATAATGTTTAGTTCTACGTCTGATTGCGGCGACCATGTGGGTATGGATCGGGAAAATATCGAGTAATCCTCATAATCTCCCTCGTCTTCAAAAAACACCGGCACCTGCCGCTGAACCGCCAATGCGCGTGTATTGGCATCGATATGTCCCGATTCACCGCATATACATGCTGAACTATCTGAAATATTGATGATATACATGTGATCAACATGTGAATGACGTTTCATGGTGCGGAACCCGGGGATAACGGAACAAGCGGGCTGATCTGCAGTGATTCGGAAGGTGTATCATACATGGAGGAGCTATTAATCACATGGGTATCTCCAATCAACAGTACGGACGAGCTTGAGATCGCCGTAATGCGGATCGAACCAACCTGGAGCTCTTTATTGACGACTGTCATTTTCATTTGAATGCCACTTCCCTCGTTGCAAATTAAGAAGGTGCTGCTCAACTGCCGAAGCGATCTCACTCTTCATTTGTTTGATGATCGATTGCTCTACCTCTTGCGGGTTCATGGTTTCCCTGTTCGTTTGATATTGCTTCAAATACACCGTAATTCGGTCACCGAGTTGTTTGCGCACATCTTCAATAATAACGGCAGCATATTCATCACCAAGCACAAGATGGGCTTCGGGAATCATGCGCTCGATCTGCTCGGGTACTGTATCTTCTAGATAACGTGATACATTCTGATAGATGTTCGAGTACAGTTCGCCGCCCGAATATCCCGACTGGGACAGTTCTAACGGCGGCTGACCATTCACGGTAATATCGTCCAGGGACTGCCCATCCTTTGGCATCAGTCCAATATTTAAAGTGCCTTCCAACTTTTCAATTTTCAATAAATCAAAATTATATTCCACCCGATCTATCGTTTTCTCGCTTCCCTGTCTTAATCGATCTACTTCACTGCGCATTTCCTTCAGCATTTGTTCCATTCTACTCAGCTGCTCTGACTGGGTATGAAGAATATGGAACAATTGCTGTATATAATAATCGTACATGGAACCGCCTCCCTGCTCCTATACAATCTATGCGCAGGCCATTCACCTCATTCTTGTCTATACAGTCCTTCAGTCGGAGCAGGTAGAGGAACCAGGGGATTGTTATTAGGCTGAGGCTCAAATTCAGGGGCAGGGCCTGTAAATCCACCCGTATTATAAATATTGGACAATGCCCGGATCTCTCCAGCGGTCCCAATCTGCAGCACCGAAGAATTCGTTACCGCCTCAACCCGAAGCTGCTGTATGTTAATACATTGATGTACCGTTAGATTCACAGTGGATCACAACAACCTTAATTAAGCATTAGCCGAATCAATCAGGTCCGGATCAATGGTGTTCAAGCTGTTGGCCTGGTTGTTTGCAATATTCGTGCCAATATTGTCACCGGTGTTGAACGAGTTGGCGCCGGAATACGTTTTTGTGGAGCTGTTTAAATCAATGACGCCTGTATTTCCAACCAAGACCGTAGAACTGGGGCCCACGTTAACAATCTTCATATTGCCGATAATCGAAACCACAATTCCACCTCTTCATTCAAAATCATACGCTTGGATTTATTCTATGTGGTTGGATGCCCAGATGTCACTCTAACCTTCCTTCGCCCATACAATGAAATTACAGAACGAAGGAGGGATATCTAGTGAACTCAAGATCCAAGCGCCCTGAATGGTTATCGAAGGACTCTTTTTTCAACAACAGTTCCTTTCCATTCAAGGATCTTAATGACCTCAATGAGGATTTTCAGCTGGATCCAACCGTCATTGAAGATTATGTGAAGGATACGATAAGACAAGCAACGGCCGGAAATGAAATGCTGCCTAACCCCTATACGCTTCGATACGAAACTTTTGATACGCATAACTTTCTGGTTGTGAAATGCTATGTACCCAAACGTGTCCATCCGGAAAATTTATGGATTAAACTTAATCGAACACAGATCAAAATCCACGGTTTGCCAAAAGATCAAAGCCAGACCATCGTCTTGCCCGTCCCCATTCTTCCTGCACAAAGCATTGCGACCTATAAACAGTCCACTTTACAAATTAAGATGCCTAAAATGTCTACTGGCCGATTTCATGATATCAATATTCGTTTCTTATGAATGAAGAATCCTTACCCGTTATTCACAATCTGAAAAACCTGCGTACAACATTGGTTGTATGCAGGTTTCCCCTCCTTTTATACTTAAATGACAGGATCTATACAGGTGGTTGGGGTGCAGAGAGATAGAAGTGGCTAGATAAATAGAGGTTATTTCATTGTTGTGAATTTTTCATATGATGAAATACTCACTTATTGAGTTAGATATTTCGCATCAAAACAAGCTGATTTCTAATGAAATCAGCTTGTCGAGATTTATATAAAGGTTGTTGCCGGGCTTATTCCGCCTCGGATACTACCGTATACCGCTCATGGATATGCTTCGGCTGTTCAAGCTCATCCAATACCGCAATCGCGTAATCTGCGTAGCTGACATAGCTTTGACCGTTTGAATTGACAATGACATGGTCCTTGCCTTCCTGATAGCTGCCCGTGCGCTGACCGTGCGGATTAAAGAACGCTGCCGGACTTAGATACGTCCATTTCACATCGGAAGATTTTTCCAGGTCTTTCAAGTTCTCACTGGCATGAAATGCCGTCGGATAGTATTCCTTAGGAAAATCTGGAGTTTCCAAGAGTCGCAAGGTTTTGGCTTCATCCACGAACAAGCTTCCGGCCCCACCCATCACAAACAGTCTGGTATTCGTGCCTTTAAGAGCTTCTATCAATACCCGGCCAACCTCCACATATTGCGTTTCTTGCCCGGGCGCCGCCGCAAAGGCATTCACGACGACATCGAGGCCCTGAAGATCGGCATTCGTCAAATCCAGCACGTTCTTCTCCAAAATGTTCACGCTCGAATCGGAGATCTTGGAAACATTCCGTACAATTGCCGTTACCTCATGACCGCGTGCTTGTGCTTCCTTGAGAATCAGACTTCCCGCTTTCCCTGTCGCACCGATAATACCAATCTGCATTGTGAATCTCTCCTTTATCAATTGTATATGCAAATGAGGGACGAAAAAAAGGCTTTATTTTCCCTTTTTCAATATTTCACTGGATTCATGAAGAAGTTTAGTTAACTGTTCGCTATGTTCCTTCCCCAAGAGGGAAACATACTGTCCATACAGCTGTTCAAAATATTGGTTCAGCTCCTCATATAACGACTTCCCTTCATCCGTTAAGAAAATATGCGTTTCTTTCCATTCAGATTTGCGCTGTACTAACTGCTTCTCCTCCAGCTTATCGATGAACCGTGTGCTTGTGGATGGAGCAATGGACAACTTATCGCTTAGCTCTTTCTGCGTAATGCCGGGATATTGATGGATCACCACCAAAACGTAGGAATACGTAGGAGATAAGCCGGCCTTCGCAAAAGCATCCTCCGCCATCTTGGTCATCGAACGAGCAAACCGATTTGAAGTAAAAAACAAGCATGAGCTCAGTATGGAATCATCAATGTTCATAACCAGACACCTCTCATTTGTATATACAAATTAACACAGCACTAATATATTGTCAACAACTTTCTTTTAGTTAGTCTTATGATTGATTTTATTATGATCGTCGTAATTAGGTACGTTCAAAAGCGTATATAGTTTGATTGAGAGATAGAGAGCGTTATTCTTCATTGTTATGAATTTTTCATATGTTGAATTACTCACCTCTTTTTGGAGATTAAAAATAACGATTGACCTTGACATTAGTGTCAAGGTCTACACTATATTCGAAGCCAACACTCAAGGAGGAAAAAAAGATGGAACAATTGAATCAAAGTCAAGGTCATGGGATCGAACCTAATGTTCGTGAAACTAAGCAAAACACCAATAAGGAACATGTGACCGTGCTCGGGCTCGGCCCTATGGGCCAAGCGCTTGCCGGAGCTTTTATCAAGAATGGCCATGCTACAACGGTGTGGAACCGGACAGCTGCTAAGGCCGACCCACTTATTACACAAGGTGCAGTGCTTGCTCCGACTGTTCCGGATGCCGTGCTTGCCAGCCGGCTTATTATCATCTGTGTACTCAATTATGATGCAGTCCGCTCCATTCTCTCTAATGCGACTAGCGCATTGAAAGGGAAAACCCTTATAAACCTGACAGCCGACTCTCCTGAACGTGCACGCGAAATGGCGGCTTGGGCAGCCGAGAACGGTATTAACTATATTGATGGTGCGATCATGACGCCGATAACGACCATTGGGCAGCCTTCAGCCGTTGTTCTGTACAGCGGGCAAGAAAAAGTTTACCGCAGCCACCTGAAAACACTTTCCAGTCTGGGAGGGACCGCTTCGTTCCTTGGGGAGGATCCCGGTCGTGCCGCAGCCTATGATGTTGCATTGCTGGATGTGTTCTGGACAGCCATGAGCGGCTATGTACACGCTCTGGCTATCGCACGCGCTGAGAACATTGCCGCGAAAGACATCGCTCCCTATGCGCAAAATATCATCAACATTATGCCGGATATCATGACCTATATCGCACAAGATGTGGATCAAGGCGTATACCCTGGTGAAGGCTCGAGTCTCATCTCCAATATGACAAGTATGGAGCATATCATCCACGTGGCCGAACATCACGGCATCGATAGCAGCGTTTTAAACGCAGCAAAAGCCATTGCCCAAAGAGCAATCCATGCCGGTCATGGAGAAGATGGTTTCTCACGCTTAGTTGAATTTAATCGTCCAACTGCTTAAATTGCTGATTCAACTCTTGCTTCAGATTAAAAGACTAAATGGAATATAACAACGAATAGGCAAGTCAAACAGGTGACGACAAGGTCCCCTCTTGACTTGCCTATTCGTTGAGTTCGCTCTCTTCTTAACCCTTGACAGCTCCTTCAGTCAAACCTTTCTGAATATACTTCGAGATAAACAGGTATACAATCAGCACCGGAATAACGGTCAACGATACTGCCGTAGCCATCAGACCAAAGTCTGTTCCGTATTGGGAGCTGATCTCATTCAGCAATGCAACGATCGGACGGACATTCTCTTTGTTTACAAAGATCAACGCTGAGAACAAGTCATTGTACGACCACATAAATACAAATATACTCGCCGATGCAAATACCGGCTGCGAGATCGGCACGAAGATCTTAACAAACATCTGCCATCGGTTACATCCATCCATGAAAGCCGCTTCTTCAAGCTCTTTCGGGATGGTTGCCATATAACCGGCAATCACCAAGGTGGCAAACGTCAGATTGCCTGCCGTTTGCGGGAAGATCAGGCCCCAATATGTATTGACCAGGCTCGTTTTGATCAGCAGCTCGTATACCGGGACTACGGTTGCAAACGCTGGAATCAACAAAGTCGCATACAGAATGGAATAGATGGTGCGCTTGCCCCTGAAGTTGAATCTGGACAATACATAAGCGGCTAATCCCCCGAGCAGTAATACCAAGAATACGGTACTGAAGGACATCACCAAACTATTGATATAACTTCTTCCGATATTAATGCGGTCAAATGCGTTCTGATAGTTCACAAACACCGGTTCCCATGCGATACCAAAGGAATTATTCATCACATCGCGAGAAACCTTGAACGAGTTGTTCACGATCCAGAATAACGGATAAATGGTTGTTAGGGACCACGCTGTCAAAACAACGTACATCAACGTGGTGCCTAAATTAAACTGACTCTTCCTAACGCGCTGAGTTTTGTGTTCAACGACGATGGTTGGCTCCATAACAGTACACCCCTATAATGCTTAGTATGTAATCTCGTCTCTTTTCAACAAACGGTTGGCAATTAACGCAAGCAGTACGCCAAAGACCACCATGTATATCGCAACCGCTGATCCGTAACCAAAGTTCTGATCCACCATGGCCTTTTTGTACATATACGTTCCCAGGACTTCCGTTCCATTCTGGCCGCTTGTAATGACCCAGATGAATTCGAACACCTTCAACGTACCCGTAATGGCAAGTGTGATAACAACCTTGATGTCACTCATGATGAGCGGAATTGTAAGCATCGTTGTTTTCTTGAGCCCCGTGATTCCTTCCAGTTTTGCAGCCTCATAATAATCCGCGGGTATTTTGGACATCGCGGTCAGGAACAGAACAAAATAAAAGCCCACATAATGCCATACCGTTGGAATCGATACCGCCTTTAGCGCATTCTTCGCATCCAACCACAAAATCTTCTCAATATTAAAGTTCGCCAGCAAGTTGTTCAGCAAACCGAAGTTGTAATTGTAGAACAATACAAATAATAAGGAAATGGCAGTACCGGAGATGACAACCGGGAAGAAAAAGACCGTTCGATAAAAACCTTTGAGCTTGGAAATGTTATCTACCAGGACAGCCAACACAAGCGCGATCCCCACCTGAAACACGATAACATAGAGCATGATTTCGAGCGTGTGCAATGTTGCAGCGCCAAGCAGTTTATCCGTAATGAGTCTCTCATAGTTAGCCCCTCCCACAAACTTTTTATCGAAAAAGCCGCTTGTGCGATAAAAGCTGAGATACAAACTCTTGAAGAACGGATAATATAGAAAGATTGTCATGATGGCTGCTGCGGGTAATAGAAACATCACAATATACTTGCGATCACCCTTCATATTAATCACCCTTGATGTTTATTTTTCTTCAACGTCCATGCCGAAATGACTACGCCGCCCAAATGAAAGCAGAGGGGCGGCGTACGTCACTTTTATTTCTACCGTTTCTGATGCTATTTTTTGTTGGCATCCTCGGTTTTCTTCGCTTCTTCGATCGCTTGAGTAGGAGTTTTCTTGCCTTCCACTACAGGCTGAACGCTAGCACGAAGGTTACCAAACGTTTCTTGCGAAACTTTACTGTCAACCGGCGCGCTGATGGAAGCTGCTTTCGCGGCCATAGCGAAACCGTCAAGAGCTACTTGCGGCAATCCAGTCACTTCTACGTCAGCCGCAGGTGTGCCACCGTTAGCCGAAGCGATTTTTTGAATGGACGCCGGGGAAGTCAGATGTTTCAGCAAGGCGATTGCTGCTTCTTTTTTAGCTGCGTCATCATAAGTGGCTTTGGAGAGATAGAAACCGGAACCGAAGCCGCCGACGATATCGTTACCGCTGCCAGCGCCGTCAGGAACTGTCGGGAATGGCAGTACTGTAGAGTTGTCACGGGTTTCATCGCTCCAACCGCCAATGGCCCAAGATCCTTCGATGGTCATGGCAGCAAGGCCTTCACTGTAATAGTTGCCGGACATGCTCAGGTCGATTGTTGCCGCATCTTTAGGGAATGCCCCAAGGTCATACAATTCTTTCATAGCCGCATACGCTTTTTCCCAATTTGGATCGATGCCTTCAAGCAGACCTTTGTTTTGGCCTTCAGGACCTGCTGCAGACAAAATGGTATGCTCGATCAGGTAGTGCGATTGGTCAAATGGTACGGACAAAGGAATAATGCCTTTGGCAGATAACGTTTTCACAGCTGTGGTCAATTTGGCCCAGTCTGTTGGAAGCTCCAAACCATTTTCTTCGAAGATTTTTTTGTTAACGAACAAGCCTTCATAGAAACCGGTCAATGGCGCTGCGTAAATGTTACCGTCTTTTTGCTTGGCAAGCTCGAGCGCATCAGGAATGAAGCCGTTCTTCCACTCAGCGTCCGCGTCGAGAATTTCGTTCAACGGCACAACTTTACCGGCATTGACGAATCCTTCTGCGTCAGCCCCGATGAAGTAGAACAACAAGTCAGGCTCGTTGCCGCTGTTCATGTCGGTGTTCACTTTCGTTCTGAAACCGTCATCATTTGCTGACATGGTGTCGTTGTCTATCTTCACGTTCGGATGTTCCTTCGTGAATTCATCCAACGCTGCCTGGAAGGCTTCGCGAGCTGCGTCAGTTCCTCCGAAAGTCGAGAACACGCGGAGTGAAACCGGAGCGGCTTCATCCTTCTTATCATCGGCCGGCGGAGTTGTTTCCGTCTTCGGAGTTTCTCCTCCTCCAGCAGCAGGAGTGTTGGTGTCACTGTTGTTACCGCATGCTGCGAGGAACATGGAGAGCAGCAACATGACACTCATGAGTAACATGGAAGTCCTTTTCATTTCTAATCCCCCTAAGTATTTTTTCAGAACCCTATGTAAATACTTGCTGTCTACCAGAATTTTATTCCAAGCCCTACTGGTTTCAAAGGGGGACATTCATCTTCTACAGGGGGAAATATTTCCATATCAATCTTTTATTCGCTTCACGCCTCCTTTTTTAGACTAGAAAATGTGCTAGGTATCGAGAAACCAGGTAAAATAAGGTAGTTGCTAGCTGATGATATTGATCGGTACTTCCCTATTGTGAATTTTTCATATGATGAAATAACATCATTAATTTTATTACCAGCATTCGTATTCTTTTAAGCCGCAAAAAAGAGCCTGTCGAGAGAACTCGACAGGCTCTTTTTTAGATCACTTACACCTTACCCACCCAATCCGCACCGGCAACCTCTCGCCAGCGGTTGCGGATCGACTCGTAAATATCCTCCGGCAGCTGCCCTTTTTCCAGTAACGCAGCATTTTGCTCCCACCGCTCCGGATTTGCCGTACCGACGATGGCGGTAGCTACGCCCGGCGTGCTTAAAGTGAATCTTAACGCCGTTTCAACGCCTTGCTGAACATCGGCGAGAAAATCGTAATTCAACTCGCCTAGCCGGATCCAATAAGGATAAGCATAATCCTGTTCGCTTAGCGTTTCGTTCTTCCAGGCAACATTGGCTACCGGACGTTTGGCAATGATCCCTATGCCCTGCTTCATGGCAAGCGGAACCGTGAGATCGATCGCCTCCTGGTCGGCGATGTTCAGCGAAGTTTCAAAGCTGTCGAACACGCCGGTTTGAAGGGCATAGAGCGCATCGGTCGAATCGCCGCTGTAGCCGATGTACCGTGTTTTCCCCTGCTCCTTAGCTCTTCTTAACACTTCAATCACTTCGCCCCGGCGCAAAATCTCTTCCGAGCAGCTGTGAAGATGGATGACATCGACGTGGTCCACCTGCAGTCGCTTCAAGCTGCGGTCAATGCTCTGCGCAAGCATCACGGGATCCCAATCCGGATAATCCAAACCGGAAGCGTGGCCGCATTTCGTAAACAGGTAGTAATCATCTCTTCGACCTGACAAAGCCTTGCCGATTAATTCCTCGCTGTGGCCATAACATTCCGCGGTATCAATCATGTTAAGGCCTGCATCAATGGCACTGTGCAGCAGCCGGTCAACCGTCTTTTGATCCGACTGGCCGATCTCGGCCCCTCCAAATCCCAACACACTAACCTGCATGTCCGTACGTCCAAATGCTCTTCGTTCCATATTCCTTCACTCTCCTCCCTGTTCATCCCATTCATCATTACCCGACATGAATAAACCTGAAAGCCTATTTTCGTTACATTTTCGATTTCACTATATTTATTCTGTTTGAAAGAATGCTCCCCTGCTAGAATCCATAAATGCTAAGACCGCCATCCACCAGCAGCGTTTGCCCGGTCATGTAATTGGCAGCCTCCGACGCCAGGAAAACGACAGGTCCCACCACTTCTTCCAGACTTCCCACGCGCTTAAGCGGTGTCCGGTCCAATATGGCCTGCATATAAGCTTCATCATTAAGCAGCTTCTCCGTCAGCGGAGTCCGGAAATACCAAGGTCCGACCGAGTTAACCTGAATTCCATACTGCGCCCACTCCATCGCAAGCACCTTGGTCATATGGATGAGAGCCGCCTTCGTTGAACCATAAACAACGCCTGTGCGAAGAGCCGTGTGTCCGCCTACGGAAGAGATGTTGATGATTCTTCCATTGCCCTGATCTTTCATAAATCGGGCAGCCGCTTGAGAAGCGACAAAAGCCGATTTCAGATTGGTTTGCACAATCACGTCCCATTCCGAATCCGTCACTTCCAGCGCAGGCGTACGAATGTTCATGCCGGCATTATTCACCAGTATGTCGATTCGTCCTGCCTGATGTACAAATTCTCGAATCGCTCCCTCCATCTCTTCTCTTACGGTCAGATCACCCGGCAGCACAAATGCCTGACCCTGGTTCAAGCTCTTGATCAGATTTGCGGTCTCCTCCAAATCGCTTCGGGTTCGGGACATCAAGCCGACATCGCAGCCGGCCTCTGCCAATCCTATGGCTATGGCGCGTCCGATCCCGCGTCCAGCCCCTGTAACAAAAGCTTTTTTCCCTTCCAGATGAAAGCTCGGTAAATACATACGAATCCCTCCTAAGCACTGATTTGTAACCAAATTTTATAAGCAAACAATGGAGCGTTCCTTAAACTCCGTGAAACAATTCTAGGAATTGAAATATTGCGAAGGATTGTGGCGAACCGGATCAATATACTCCTCATATCGGCCGCCCGTATAAGCTTCAATGACTTTTCGCCAAAAAGCCTGCGCCGGTATATTACTGCTGACTTGCGTCACCTTCCAGCGTCCCTGGAAATGATCAAACAGCCGGGTTGCCGCCCAAGTCCCTAATCCCGTACGCCGATATTTTTGCATAACGAAAAACTCCGTCATGTAATAGTCCGCATCTAGGGCATCATCCATCCGCTCGATCAAGGCAAACCCGGCTGGCCGTTGATCAAATGTAATAAGATAAGGATATTTACGTTCTCGTTTTTTCCAGAATTCATCCAGATCCGGATACGGTAAAAACAGCCCTTGATCATTCACCGAAATATCCAGATACTTGGTAAAATCATATAAGTACAATTGCATCAAGTTTACGATAACGGCTTGTTTCCGCTTGGGAACCAGCTCAATTCCCATACGTTCACATCGATCTGAAATCATGCTGCCGCCTCCCTAAAGCATCTCATCTATCATTTTAATGCTTCTTATCTTCATCGTATTATCCGCTCATTGTGGCACAAGCGCCATATCGGGTTCGTGAGAATCGACCATGGTGATCTGACACACGCAAGCAAGATCGACTTTCCATATGTTACACTAGTAATTAATGACACATGTCATTGCTATAAAGACAATCATTCGAGGTGGAACATGAATATACAAAAAGATATCGACCGTGCAAGACTCGATGAGAAATCGCCGGACATGCCTTGGTTTGTACAGCAATTTATCGACTACAAGCTCCCGGATCTCTCCCCCTCCACCCTGCTCGAATATGTAAGGGATTATGAAACGTTCTTTAATTGGCTCCGTTCGGAGGGGCTGTCACAAGCAGCCTCGAACCGCGAGGTAACGCTGCTTGAGCTGGAGACGCTGCGCATGGACAGCATCACCAGTTACCGGTTATATCTGACTACACGCCGGGAGGGGACCAACTCCAGAATCACGGTTTCCCGCAAGCTCTCATCGCTGCGCTCCCTGTTTCATTATTTAAGCCAGATTGCGGAAGACGAGGAGTTTTACCCGCTTCTCAAGCGTAACATCATGGCTAAAGTAGAAATTAAGCGAATTCATAAACCAAAAGACACGGCTGCCAAGTTAAAAGGAAAAATACTGGAAGAAGAAGAACTTCAGGATTTCATCACTTACATTCACGAAGGTTATGGGCTGGATGTGGAGCAGAACAAACAGGCGCTTTATGCGCATGAACAAAATAAAGTCAGAGATGCCTGTATCGCCAGCCTCATATTAAATTCCGGCCTTCGTGTATCCGAAGTGGTCAATTTGAATCTTGCGGACATCGACCTGAACAATAAAATGCTGCATGTCTATCGTAAAGGTAATAACGACGAAACCTTTAAGACCCCGGTCTACTTCCGTGCGCAAGCCAAAGACGATCTTGAATATTATCTGCAGCTTCGGCAGGCCCGCTACAAGGTGCCAAAAAAAGAAAAAGCTCTGTTCGTTGCACTGCGTAACGGCCAGAATGAAGGGCAGCGCATGACCAAGCGGGCGATTCAGGCGATGATCATCAAATACGCCAAGCGTTTTGGCAAGCCGTCCCTGACCGTTCATAAGCTGCGGCATTCGTTTGCCACCGACTATTATCTGCAAAATGATATTTACAAAACCAAAGAACAATTGGGACACGCGTCCACCGAGACAACTGAAGTGTATGCCCACTTAACGGACAAAACGATGTCCGAGGCGATTGAACGCCGCTCGGAGGACTAACTTCTTCATCATGACAGCAGCAGCGACGTGATCCGCTCCGTGTCATTCCAAGTAAATAGGGGAACCGCTAGCCGCTGCTGCATCTCATGCAGGGCTGACGGTTCCTTTAGCATTTCAGGACGCACGACGATACCCCGGGTCTCCTTAACTTGATCCAGCAGCCCCATGTCCTCCGTTCCCCGCAGCAATACGAGCTTTGGATAAGGCTGCATCTTATAGCCTTCGACAAGCACCAGATCAAAATCACTGTACAAATGGATCAACGACGCAAGTTCCAGCTCCGTTTCCATCAGCATCGCCGTACGCCCCGGTGAAGCGATGGCGATCCCCTCCGCTCCCGCCTCTCGGAATTTGTACGTGTCCGTCCCTTCATGGTCCATTTCGAATCCGTGCCCGTCATGCTTGATGACGGCTGACCGAATGCCATGCCGTTTCAACTGTGGGATCAAGCTGGCAATCAATGTGGTTTTGCCGCTGTTTTTATAACCGCATATCTGGAAAACCTTCATGTCCAGGCCCCCGGCAGAACGAGAACTTGTACGGTTTGGCCTTTAACGGCACCACGAAGCTCTGGCGGAATCACGATTAAACAGTCACTGTCTTTAATCGTGATCATGACACTTGACTCATCAAGGGAAGCAGGTGTCGCTACAAGCTTGCCGTTTGACACCTCCAGGCTCCCCCGGACGAAACGGGTAAAGTTGTTCACTTTCGAATAATCCGAACCCAACTCTGCCGTCCATTCGGTTAAAAACAACTGCTCCATGCCAAGCATCTTTCGGATCGCAGGTCGGACAAACAACAGAAATCCCACATAACAGGCCCCCGGATTACCCGATAACGCAAAGAGCAGCTTGCCCTCCTTCACAGCCGCGGTTGTAACACTTCCGGGCCGCATTGTGACTTTATTAAACAGCATGTCCAGACCTCCGGATGTCACCAGCTCCCCCATAATATCGTAGTCGCCTACAGATACGCCGCCTGTCGTCACCACGATGTCATACACCTGGAGCGCTTCTTCCACCTTTTGGCGGGCGAGCTCGATATCATCCGGGATCGCCTCCATAATCACCGGGACACCACCGGCTTCCCGAATTTGCGATGCGAGCATATAAGTATTGCTGTTGCGAATTTTACCAGGTTCAAGCGGCTCGGTGATGTCCAATAGTTCGCTGCCCGTCGAGAATATTCCTACCACCGGTTGACGATACACTTCAACCTGGTGTATGCCAAAGGTGGCCAGAACCGAAATTTCTCCAGGTCCGATGAGTGTTCCTCTGCGGAGGATCAAATCACCTTCCTGAAGCTCGAATCCGAGGGGAGTAATATTCTTCCCCGTCTCGATGGACCGCTTGAAGCCTACATGGGTAAGGCCATCCTCTGTTCGAAGCTCCGTCGCTTCAAGCATAACGACAGCGTCTGCCCCTTCAGGCACCTGAGCGCCCGTCATGATGCGGGAAGCCTTGCCTTGCTCGATTGAAATGGAAGACACATATCCGCACGGGATCTGGTCGACAACCTCTAGCCACACCTGTTCCCCTAAATCGCATGCGGCTAAATCCGCTGATCGAACGGCATAACCGTCCATGCCCGAACGCGCAAAAGCCGGAAACGGGTGGGGCGCGATCACATCGGAAGCCAGCACACGTCCATCGCTGTCCTGCAGCCGAATAAGCTCCTCCTGACCAAGCTCCGCATTAGAAACGGCTAGCCTTTGCGCGTCCCTTACCTGCAATGCACGCCGATCAAATTTATGATTGTGTTTCTTAGGCAATATCGAATGATTATCCTTCACTACACATTCCTCGCTTTCTGACTCAAAGAAAAAACTGACATTCTTACTGTACTACATTCTGCGCAATCTTCAAACCGAGCTTCCGGTCTCATCCATTCGCCGTTTTGTAGGAGAATCACAACAACCGAGTGTGTATGGGTCACCAGACAAAAAAGCGCATGGTCACTTGACCATGCGCTTGAACTCTTTGCTTTACCTTCGTCCCCTTCGGGAGATCCTGCCAGATCCGATTCGGGTCTTCGGCTTCTTGTACGATTTCTTCGGCGAATCGAACAAACCTCCGCCGCTTTCGCCGCGCTTGATCGTGCCGCGGTCTCCGCCTGTATCCGGATTTCGTCTGAACAGGCTTCCGCCCGTACCGGCAGAATCCTGGCCACGCCGGGTAATCTTCCCGCTCCGGTCCACCGTCAGCGGCGGAGCGATCTTCTTATCCTGGCTTGTTGGCTTCTTATAGTTACCTTGTGCCGGTTTATACACATCTTTACTTGTATACCCCCGGTAACCCCCGCCGCCCATCGAATCGAATAAATTCCCGATCAGAACGGCCGTTAAGTACCCTTGCAGGAAACTTGAATCATAATTGCGCTGAACATACTCCTTGGAGTCGATTTCGATCAGCGTATCGGTCGGCTTCTGGGGATCCTGCTGCAAATGGTAATACTCATCCCCATATACCAGAAACATCCGCTCGGTATCCTCAGGAGACGATTGATCCGGCGTGTTCGCCGCGATGAGCTCGCCTGCGACATCCGGAACGCTTTTATCAGCTGCCCGGTACACATAGGACGTTGCGTTTCCGTCTCGATTGACGGATTCCAGCGGATAGGTATCCTTGATATTCGGCGCTCCGCATCCACTCAATAATGATACGAACAAACTCAGCACCAACATGATTTTTATAGATATAAAAGAGCGTTCCTTCATGCCACCACTCCTAAGTCGCCCGGATAACTCGAACGTCCCCCGGTATCACTTTCTCGCCTTCATACAACATAAACCGCCCGTTCTGCCATTCAATCCGCAGCAGCTTGTAATCGTCCGATTGGTATTGCCATACGTGCTGCTCCCCGCTTTGCGTAAACGCGGTACGACCGGTAATCGAAACATGCCCCCCATATTCCTCTTCCAGATGAAATACATGATCGTCCAGATCGATGATGGATGGTACCTCATCGGGAGAATCCAGCCGTCCATCGATCGGAGCGTATAACGCGTACTGTACCGTCTCGCGTTCTTCGATATGAAGGTAAGCAATGGTGCTGCCATCCTGCAGCGTCAAGACGACCGCATTACGACCGCGATTGTGCACGCGACCCGTGACTTCATAAGTGACCAGAGACACTTCGCAAATATCGCCAGGAGCCAGCTGCAGCATGCTTTTCTCTACCTTGGGCGGCTCCGGCTTACTAAATAAATTGCTGATTCTTTTCCACATACTCATCTTTCCTGTCCCCTATCTCCATTATGCGTTCTATAGGCAAGCGGTAATAATTAACGCCCCAACCACATGCAGCGAACCTGCAAACAAACCGTATCCCGTCTTTCCCTCGCGAGTCCCTTTGTCAAGGTTCAGCTTGCCGAAGTTACGAAGCATGAGCTCTGTTAACGATTCGAGAACCAGCAATATGATAAATGAAATGATCGATACCACAATGGCCTCAAGCAGATGATATGACGTTCCGATCGACACGGATAAAATATACCCTTGTGCGAACAGCTTCAGTATCAGTCTTGTGGTTACCGCCATATTACCCGCTTTCACTTCTTCAAGATCGTTATATTTCGTGAACAGGGAATCCACAAACATCAAAACAAACAACAGCAGCCCACCGACAGCTGTCCAAAGCAATACACGCAAGATCATATCAAAATCCATCTCTAAGCCTCCACATTCAACATACAAACAAACTCCTTGAGCTCGAGCTGCTTCAATCGAAGACAGACGTTCATAAAGGGGATGTGCTCCATGTATATCTACGATCAATCAAACAAAAGCGAAGGAGAAGCACAGCTGTATTCAGCCCTGCTGTTTCTCCCTCGCCCCCTAAACTATATTACCTGTTAGACCACTGGATCCGTTTTTACTTGTTCTCGTACTGTTTCATCAAGGCTGCAAGCTCATCCTCAACGACTTTGTCCTTGCCAAGGTTCTCAAACTCTTCATCAAGGGATTTCTCTTTTGCCGACATTTCATTGCTTGCTTCCGCACGTGCTTCCATAGCGAGCATCTTCTCTTCCATACGTTTCAATCCAGCCGATGCTGTGTCGGAACCAAACCCGTTCATCGCTTTGTTGATCTCGGTTTGCGCTTTAGCCGCATTATAACGGGCGACCAAAGTTTCGCGCTTGTTCTTCATCGCGGTAAGCTGCTTACGCATTTCTTCCAGCTTGCCGCGCAGATTGTCAGCTGCCAGTTTGTTCTGATCGTAGCTTGCTTTGTACTCATCACGCTTGGCCTCGGCGGCCTTCTTCTCTTCCAGCGCGCGGCGGGCAAGATCAACGTTTTGAGCTTGTGCTGCCGTATGAGCCTGCTGCGTGCGTTTTTCAACAAGTGCAGCTTGCTCTTCATAAAGTGCTTTAAAGCGTTTCTCGATGGCAATTTGCGAAGCTACTGCTTTCTCGGCATCCTCAAGATCTTCCGTCATATCCCGAATGTACTGATCCGTCATTTTAATCGGGTCTTCCGCCTTGTCGATAATGGCGTTAATATTGGACATGGTCAAATCGCGCAATCTTTTAAATATGGACATCGTTCTCTTCCTCTCGCTTTCACTTTAAAATACTGGTATATGATTAATGTTTACGTTCCATGATCCAAAACGTTTCAAAATATTTTTTATTTAATATCCCCGTTCATACTGCTTGGGAACTTTCTGACCTCCATCAAGCGCCTTGGCTGCGTGAACCGCCCAGTAGGGATCCCGGAGCATTCCCCGGCCGATCGCCACCAGATCCGCTTTGCCTGACAAAATCACCTCTTGCGCGGCATGGTAATCATCCAGCATTCCTACCGCAATCACAGGCACCTTTAACAGCTGCTTGAACTCTGCTGCCAGATCCACCTGGTAACCGGGCTTAGCTTCCGGGCCGCCATTTGCGCCGACCTGGCCTTCTCCCCCCGAGGAGATATGAAAAATATCGACGCCGGCATCCCGGTAACGTGTGCAGACTTCCGCGCAGTACTGCACATCGTAGCCTCCGTCCACGTATTCTTTCGCAGATACCCTCATAATGATCGGCATGCCTTCAGGCAGCACTTCTTTAACCGCTTGAACAACCCGCTCGCCGAATAGAGGGAGATCTTGACCATATTCGTCACTGCGCTGATTCGTGAGCGGCGAATGAAACTGATGAATGAGATAGCCATGGGCGCCATGAATCTCAACGGTATCGAACCCGGCCTCAACAGCTCGACGAGCGCCTTCCTGGAAGGCTTGAATGAGCTCTTCCACTTCCGCCCCGGATAGCACCTTGGGCATTTTGTAGTGGGAGCTGAACGGAATCGCAGAAGGGGCCACCGACGGCTCTGCATCCTGCGCTTTTCTTCCGGCATGCCCAAGCTGGATACCAATCTTGGTCCCATAAGAATGCACGCTCTCCACAATACGGCGATAGGCCGGAATCTGGTTGTCGTCCCATATCCCCGTATCCTGATTCGTGATCCGTCCATCCGGATGGACACCTGTCATTTCCACAATAATTAAGCCAGTACCTCCTACGGCACGGCTGACGTAATGAACAAAATGCCAATCATTCGGAATCCCGTCCTCGGCTTGAACGGAATATTGACACATCGGTGGCATAACAATGCGGTTCTTGAGGGTCAAATTCTTGAAATTGTAAGGTGTAAACAAGTCTGCCAAGCGATTATCTCCTTCCATATCCAAATGATCAAGATGTAATAAAATCTGATACCGGTTATTATACACCTTTCTAAGGGAAAACTAAAAATCATCGCATTCCCATATTGAGGATAATCACCCAATCAACTGGGCATACCATATTAAAAAGCTAAAGGGGCCGATCGTGATGTTCAAACGATACCGCGCAGGAAGCTGCCTGTTGTGGATTATGTTACTCTTTTTAATAGGGCCGGACATTCCGGCAAACGCATCCGATGTACATCGTTTGTCACTTCACCCCCAGGAAACTTCCGTCATGTCGGAGTCCAGTCAGCATGCCAATCAAAGCAAGAACCAAATTTCAGACGATGCGCCGTCTTTAAGTCAATTGCTGAGAAAATACCCGGATACCTTTCGCTCTAGCGGACCCCGGGTCAAACAGATCGCTTTGACCTTTGATGATGTTCCGGATCCCCGATTTACCGGCAAAGTTCTGGACGTCCTTAAAGAGTATCAAGTAAAAGCCACATTCTTTGCAGTGGGGGAACGGGCCAAAAAACACCCCGATCTCGCAAAACGAATCCATGATGAAGGTCACGCCATTGGCAATCACTCCTATAATCATGCGCAGCTGAACAAGTTGAGCCTGGACAAATTTAAAGGCCAAATCGAACGTACCAACACGATCTTGAAGTCACTAACCGGTGTGGATCCGCGGCTAATCCGTCCACCTTACGGCGATATAAATGAAGAGCAGCTACAGTGGGCACGCAAAAACGGGTACAAAGTCGTGAATTGGAATGTTGACTCGCTCGATTGGAAAGGTCTGCCTAAGGAAGGAGTTAAGAGCAACATTCTGTCAGCTGTCGGACCAGGCTCGATCGTACTCCAGCATGCCGGAGGTGGCGTGGGATCGGACCTAACCGGAACGATTGAAGCGCTCCCGGATATTATTACCGAACTGCGGAGAAAGGGATATAGCTTCGTGACACTGCCGGAGATGTTAGGCGTGTCAGAGTCGAGATAGATCCCCATAACATAAAAAGACGGCTGACTGGAGCATTAATCCAGACTAGCCGTCTACCATATTAAAATTGTTTTTCGATGATGATGGATTGAATTATTCGATAATGAACAATTTGATATCCTGGATGCCGAATTGCTTCACGGACGATTGGGAACCCGGGATGAAGATATCAATCTTATTCCCTTTAATAGCCCCGCCGATATCACGTGCTTCTGCCACAAATGCCTTTTTCGGCAGACCTGGATGCTCATGCCCTGTAACAAGCACCTTGGTGCCGAGCGGAATGATTTTTGGGTCGACAGCAATCGTACCAAGCTCAAGGGAATTTCCGAAGTAATCAACAGCGCCCCATTTGCCGTTCTCGCTTGCAGCAGCAGAATATGCGGTTGCTTTGACGGACAATGTTTTGCTGTAATTAAATGTCTTGCCCCATGCTTCCACTACATTCTTCTCAGGGGAAACGCTCAAGCTAGGCGTAAACCCGGAAGCGCCTGGAGCGATGGGTGCAGCAGACGCTGTCGCGTTCATCGATACCGAGCCGGGAATGGTGATTTTCAGACCAGAGTATATATTCGTTGCTTTAATTTTCGGATTGGCTTTCATCAGCTTGTCCATATTAACGCCGTACTGTTTGGACAAATAATAGAAGGTATCGCCGTTCTTCGCTACGTGTACGGAGCTTGCATGGGCTTGCAAGCCGCCTCCGGCAAAAGTCATGCCTAGCGCAACGGCTGTAATGGTAAACCATTTTGCTGTTTTTCCAGCGATCTTATGGTTGAGTCCACGATGTTTAGTCCATGCTTTCATTTGTTGTAACATCTAAAGATGCCTCCTTATATGTAACTTGGTAAATCGGATGTAGTATGTCAACGAACATGAATATATCACAATTTTGTAACCTATACTGCAAGCAATTGTTACCAATACGCAAACAAAAACAGCGACAATTCCTGAAACAATCAGGTATAGCGCTGTTTTCGTCTGATGCAATGTAGATATAAAAGTTACAAAACCTTACTTAAAAACTCTTTCGTACGAGGATGGGTCGGATTGCCAAACAGCTGGTCCGGCGTACCTTCCTCTACGATTTTACCGCCATCCATGAACAGGATCCGATCTCCCACTTCCCGGGCGAAGCCCATCTCATGGGTGACGATGACCATCGTCATCCCGCCATCGGCAAGCTTCTTCATTACCTCCAATACCTCACCCACCATCTCCGGGTCCAGTGCGGAGGTTGGTTCGTCAAACAGCATGACATGCGGCTGCATCGCGAGTGCTCGCGCTATGGCGATTCTCTGCTTCTGTCCACCGGACAGCTGGGAAGGATAAGACTCCTTCTTATCCTGCAGCCCCACCGACTTCAGCAGCTCGTCTGCAGTAGCCTCGGCTTCCTTCGCCGAGACCCCCTTCACCTGAATAGGAGCAAGCGTAATATTCTCGATGACCTTCTTGTGAGGAAACAGGTTAAACTGCTGAAACACCATGCCCATTTTCTCGCGGGTAGCATTGATATTGTGATTCTTGGCGGTGATCAGCTCACCCTCGAACGAAATTTCGCCGCTGGTCGGCACTTCAAGCAAATTGAGACAGCGTAAAAAGGTGCTTTTTCCGGAGCCGCTCGGTCCGATGACAACCACCACTTCTCCTTTTGCAATCTCGATGTTAATGCCCTTCAATATTTCCAGCTTGCCAAATGATTTATGAAGATCCTTAACGGTTATCACTTGCACTCAACTTCCTTTCCCAGACACCCAGAAGCTTCGAAAGAACGAATGTCAGTATAAAGTAGATCAGGGCAGCCACAAGCAGCGGATTTAATGCCGCAAAGGTCATGCCGCGCAAAATCTGGGCTTGATACATAATATCCACCACACCGATAAAGGAGACGATGGAGGATTCCTTAATGATGACAACAAACTCATTACCGATGGCAGGCAAAACGCCTTTTAACGCCTGCGGCAATATAATGTGGCGCATCGCTTTGCCCTTGGTCATTCCGAGGGAACGTGCGGCCTCCAATTGACCGCGGTCCACGCCTTGAATGCCGGCACGGAATATTTCAGCCAGATATGCCGCACTGTTGATAGAAAGCGTCAAAATACCCGACTGTATCGGTGAGAATTTAATATCGAACGCCGCCAAACTGTAATGAATAATAAACAACTGCACCAGCATCGGGGTACCGCGGATGATCTCGATATAAGCGGTAGCCAAAAACTTAAGGATTTTGACACCCGACATCCGCATTAAAGCGATAATCAGACCGAGAATGAATCCGAAGAATACACCAAGTGCCGAAATAAGCAGCGTAAACTGGATGCCCTTGGCATAATAATCGCGATATTTCCAAAAGAATTCAAATGTGTTCAGATTCTCTGCCTTACGACCTGCAGCCAGGTCACTGGCCTCGTCGACAAATTTCTGGATCTGGTCATTCTCCTTCAAGCGCTCAAGTGTAGCATTAATGCTCTTCAGCAGCTCTTCGTTCCCTTTACGAACCCCGATGGCATAGGCGTCGTTCTCAGCCGTCGGTTTAGCGTCCGTGATCGCCATCGTTGCTTCATTCATATTGGTCTTTGCGATCGGATACTCGGCGAGGACAACATCCACGCGTTCAGATTCCAGCTGCAGCAGCAGGTCCGGGATTTTATCCAGTGATATCACATTGGCTTTCGGGATTGTTTTTGCAATGGACTCCTGAATGGAGCTTTTCTGAACCCCGATCCGAGCTCCCTCCAGGCTTTCAAGCGTGTTGAACTTTAGCGCATCTTCCTTACGGACGACGACCGATTGTTCCGCTGCATAATAAGGCTCGGAAAAATCGATGCTTTTTCGGCGTTCTTCCGTCGGATTCATGCCCGATATGACGAAATCCACGCGTCCGCTCGTCAGCTCTGGCAAGAGTGCATCAAAGGAGGTGTCCTTAATAATGAGCTCGGCGCCAAGATCCTTGGCGATTTCCTTCGCGATGTCGATGTCAAATCCGACGATGGTATCCACGCCATCTATCGTTTTATGGAACTCATAAGGTGCATAATCGGCACTCGTACCGAGAATCACCGTTTTCTTCTCACCCTCCGCATGGACGATACTGCCAAAAGACAGCACAACCACCATGAACAGGGTCATCCACGCTGTAAATTTACGTTTCATATGTCTCGTTTCTCCCCTAACTGTTACGTATAGATTCAATCATAGAAAAATGCAACTGAGTCATTATAAAACAGGATGCATGAATATGCAATGAAAATTCATCGGCTCTTATGATCATCATACTTAATAAGCCTTACTAATTGCGTTTGTTTCATTATTTTAATACAATGGTCAATTCATCATACACATAGGATTATGTAACTCTTCATTCCTTTAATCATTTAAACAAATAAATTAGGGGGTAAAATCAGTAGATAGCCATTTTGTGGATAATACTTTGCCCATATAGCCAGTAGAGGGCCATACATTTCTTCCTTCATATTAATGTAAATACAGGCCTTCAGCATTACCCATTAGGTGATAAGAGGATCTAGGGCAAACTCCTTTTTAATGATGCATAATCTATCCGTTCCCTTCCCATCTTATAATAGCGTATGAAATCCGGCACATGATAAATGAACGGTTCCCGGACTGTCTCTTTCACTCCATGATTCATGCAAGCCAGCAGTTGGTTATTAATTAGCTATAGCTTTACTCATATAGGAGGTGTAACCATGCTGTTAGAAGCACTGTATCATGTTCCAAGAGATAAATGGGCTTATGCATATGATACAAAAACCATTCATCTTCGGATCCGAACCAAGAAAAACGACATTGATTCTGTTGTTGCCATGACCGGCGACAAATACGATTGGGACCGTACGTACTTCGAGATCACCATGGAAAAGGCCGCCTCGGATGACATGTTTGATTACTGGGAATGCGGAGTCAGGCCGAAATACAAAAGACTGTCCTACGGCTTTCGGATTCATGCCGGAGATGAGACGGTATATATGGTGGACAGCGGGATTGGATGGGACTATCCTTATCCGCCTGCAGGTTACTTTGAATTTCCGTACATACATGAGATCGATGTATTCAAAGTACCGGAATGGGCCAAAGAAGCCGTGTTTTATCAAATTATGACGGAACGCTTTGCTAACGGAAACCCCGCCACCAATCCTGAAGAAACCGAGGTCTGGGGCGGCAAGCCGGAGGTGGATAATTTCTTCGGCGGTGATCTGCAGGGCGTGCTGGATCATTTGGATGATCTCGTTGATCTGGGTATAAACGCCATTTATTTTACTCCGCTTTTCCTCTCCCCCTCCAATCATAAATATGACACGGTTGATTATAAACAGGTGGATCCGCACTTTGGCGATAATGAGTTGCTGAAAAAAGTAGTAGATTCTTGCCACGCAAAAGGCATTCGAGTGATTCTCGATGCGGTATTCAATCACTGCAGCGAGGAGTTTCCTCCCTTTCAGGACGTGCTGAAGCACGGGGAAAAATCCAGATATGCCGAATGGTTTCATGTGAACCAGTTTCCATGCGAGGTCAAGGATGGCATTCCCAGCTATGACACCTTCGGCTTTTTCGGAAATATGCCGAAATTCAATACCGCCAATCCTGAAGTGAAGGCGTATTTGCTGGGTGTAGCCGAATATTGGATCAAGGAAATCAATCTCGACGGCTGGCGTCTGGACGTTGCCAATGAAATTGACCATCATTTTTGGCGGGATTTCAGACAGGTAGTCAAGAAAGCCAACCCTGAAGCTTATATCGTGGGCGAGGTGTGGTCGGACTCCTTAATCTGGCTGCAGGGTGACCAGTTTGATTCCGTGATGAATTATCCTTTTGCCGATAAGGTCCTGGAATTCTTCAATGGCAACATGGACGGGCTCACGTTTGCCAACCGCATCGGTTCGATCCTGATGCGATATCCGCAGCAGACCAACGAAGTGGTCTTTAATCTGCTGTGCAGCCACGATACGCCGCGGCTGCTTACCCGTGTGGGTGGAGATATCCGGCGCATGAAACTCACGGTTGTATTTCTGTTTACATTCATGGGAACGCCGTGCATCTTTTATGGCGACGAAATCGGATTGACAGGGGACGGAGATCCCGACTGCCGCAAATGCATGGAATGGGATCCTAAGAAACGAAATCAAGAGCTCTATAAGTTTTATCAAGGGATGATCGCGCTTCGGAAAAAGCATAAGGCGCTGAGACAGGGACGCTTCCGCTTCCTGCAAGCGAATCTCCATGATCCTTGCATTGTGTACGAGCGTGCGGACGAGACCATGCATTTTATCGTCTGGATGAACAACAGCGACTCGAAGCGGACCATCTCGCATCCTATTGTCACGACCGATTGGATTGATGCCGAGACGAAGGATCCCGTAAAACCGGTAAACGGTACGATGCATATCGATTTAGAACCATACTCGTATCGAATTTTATGCCGGCAATTGAAACATTCGTAAACCCATCTTATGTAAACCACTGACACCGTAAAATCCATACCAGGCTTTAACGAACATAGGGGTGCAAGGATAGCAGCGTTATTCAGCTATCCTTGCACCCCTGTGTCTTGTTGCCGTTTTTAAGCATGAGATTTGGTGATTTGCTGGTAGATCTCCTGATATTCCTTGGCCGAAACGTTCCAGCTGTAATCTCCGCCCAACGCATTCTTGCTCACTTTACGCCAGTGCTCAGGCTGGCGGTAAATAGCGGTCGCGCGCCGGATCGTGTTCATCATATCATGCGCATTGTAATCCTTAAAGGAGAATCCGTTCCCTTCCCCCGTATATTCGTTGTATGCATGAACTGTATCATTCAGTCCGCCTGTTTCGCGGACAATCGGCACACTGCCGTACCGCATGGCGATGAGTTGGCTGATACCGCACGGTTCAAATTTGGAAGGCATCAGGAACAGGTCGCTGCCAGCGTAGAAGCGCCGAGATAACGGTTCATTAAAGCGAATCTGGGCCGACATTTTATTGGGATACCGATTCGCCGCTTCCCGGAACCAATGTTCATAAGAAGGGTCCCCCGTTCCCAGGACAACAAATTGAATCTCATCGTAGTAGAGCAGCTCATCCAGAATCCGAATGACCAGATCGAGTCCCTTCGAATCGACCAGCCGCGTCACCATGGACATCAACGGAATATGCGGTGCCACGGGAAGATTCAACTCTTCCTGCAAGGCAATTTTGTTCTGCGTTTTTTTATTCAGACCGCTCCGGTACTTCATCGCGATATGCGAATCGGTCGCCGGGTTGTAGCTCTTGGTATCAATGCCATTCACGATACCGCTTAATCTCGAACCTTGGGCTGACAAAAGCCCGTCGAGGCCGTATCCGTAATAACCGGTCTGAATCTCCGAGGCATAAGTCGGGCTTACCGTCGTTACATGGTCTGCATAGACGATGCCCGCTTTCATGAAATTTACGTTTCCGTAATATTCCACGCCTTCCGCTGTAAAATGGCGGCTGTGGATTCCAAGCAGATCGACCAGCACCTCGTACGGAAACACACCTTGATACAACAAATTGTGGATTGTAAATACGGTTCGTATTCCCGCATAGTAGGGATCATGACGGTAGACATCTTCAAGGAGAAGCGGAATCATGGCCGTATGCCAATCATGGCAGTGAAGCACGTCCGGCTGAAAGTCGATAACCGGCAATAGCTCAAGGACGGCACGGTTGAAGAACGAAAAGCGTTCGCCATCGTCCATGTAGCCGTAAATGCCGTCGCGGCCAAAATAATATTCATTATCTATGAAATAGATCGTGACCCCGCCCTCAACCAGGGACTCGATGCCGCAATACTGCTCGCGCCAGCCTACCCGAACCCGGGTTTCCCCTACATGCGCCATGCGCTCCCGGTAGTCCTCAGGAATTCCCCGATATTTGGGCAGAACCACCCGAATATCCTCGCCCATGCCATGAAGGGATTTAGGCAAAGCAGCGATCACATCCGCCAATCCGCCTGTTTTGATGTACGGTCCACACTCTGAGGCTGCAAATAACAATTTCAATCCTGCTTCCCCCTTTGATTTCGCTTGGTTTTTCGTGCCGTCTTTTCTTTTACTTTTGCCGCCTTCAGTGAAACGTCCTCTTGAGCCCGCGGCTTTCTGGAACGCGGCTTTTTCTTTAATACCACCATACTCAGCGGAGGCAGCTTGATCTCCAGGCTGTATGTTTGGCCATGCCAGACCATTTTCTCCGCTTTCATGACTTCGTTATTGACCAGTCCGGAGCCGCCATAATCGGTGTGATCGGAATTCAATATTTCCACGTACTGCCCCGATCTCGGTAAGCCGATCCGATATTGGTCATATGCCCGGGGCTGAAAATTAATGACGATGATCAGTGTATCACCAGGTTTTGCGCCCACTCTCATGTACGATAGGACACTTTGCTCATGATCATCGGCGCTAAGCCACTCAAAGCCTTCCCATCTGTGATCCTGCTCCCATAGCGCCTTCTCCTCCACATACATGCGGTTTAACGCTGACGTATAAGCCAGCTGCTTCCGGTGGCTTTCGTAGTCCAGCAGCAGCCAATCCAGCTGCTCCTGATCCTTCCATTCAATGAACTGGCCGAACTCGCCCCCCATAAACAGCAGCTTCTTGCCGGGCTGGGTGATCTGATATCCGAGCAAAATCCGGAGGCCCGCAAACTTCTGTTCATAACTCCCCGGCATTTTATTAAGCAGTGATTTCTTCCCATGAACTACTTCATCGTGGGACAGCGGTAATGTAAAATTCTCTGAATAGGCATAACAAATGGGAAATGTTAGTAAATTATGATGGGTAGGCCGCTGATCGAATTCTTGCTCCACATAGGACAGCGTGTCATTCATCCAGCCCATATTCCATTTGTAATTAAACCCGAGACCTCCCTCGTGCACGGGTGCGGTAACCCCTGCCCATGCGCTGGATTCCTCGGCCATCATCAAGGCATTCGGGTAATACCGAAACACGGCTTTATTCAATTCCTGCAGAAAGGATATCGCTTCAAGATTTTCCACCCCACCATGCGCATTAAGGCTGTACTGACCTTCTCGCTTTTCAAAATCCAGCCGGATCATGCTTGTCACGGCGTCAACACGAAGACCATCAATATGATACATATCCATCCAAAATAAGGCATTGGAGATGAGGAATGAAATCACCTCTGGCTTGGCATAATCGAAAGACAGTGTTCCCCAGCCCGGTTTCTCTGCTTTTTGCGGATCTGCGTACTCATAAAGAGGCGCCCCGTCAAACAGCCGAAGCCCGTGGGCATCCTTGGCAAAATGTGCGGGCACCCAGTCGAGCAGCACGCCGATACCTGCTTGATGCAGCTGATCAACAAGATACATGAAATCATGGGGACTTCCGTATCTGCTGGTCAGCGCAAAGAATCCGGTTCCCTGATACCCCCATGAAAGGTCATACGGATGCTCAGCCAAGGGCATGAATTCCACATGGGTATAACACATCTCCACCAAGTAAGGAATCAGTAGGCCAGCCAGTTCGCGGTATGTATAGAACGAGCCGTCCGCCTTTTGCCGCCAGGTTCCAAAATGCATTTCATATATGTTCATCGGCTTGGTGTAAGGGGATTTGTTCTTTCTTTTCCATGCAGCATCTTGCCAATGATATCCAGAGAGATCGGTCACAACCGATGCCGTTGCAGGTCGAACTTCGGCTTGAAACGCGTATGGATCGGCCTTCAAGAACGTTTCTCCATACGGTCCGGTGATATGATATTTGTAATAAGTTCCAGTCTGCATCCCAGGGAAAAACCGACTCCAAATTCCCGAATCGGGTATCCTATATAACGTGTCTTGGGAACCGTCCCAGCCGTTCCAGTCTCCGGCAAGACCCACCTGCCTTGCATTTGGAGCCCATACCGTAAACCGCACGCCTTCTTCTCCATCTTCAGTTGCACGGTGTGCGCCCATGCATTGGTAACTGTGATACCAGGTTCCTTCATGAAATAAATACAATTGTTCCGGAGTCATGTTTCCTTCCCTAACTGCTTGGTTCAATCATCGTCACCCGCTTTTTCTTAAAAATCCATATTATTAGTGCTATTACCCCATTCTAACCATGTTGAAAATAAAAAATGTCCCTGAAAAATAATTTTGTAATTTTCATTTTACTTTTTCAATATAATCGTTTCAAACCCCGGGAATGTCGTTTATGTAATGTACAACGTGAAAATACATTGGGAGGGAAACGTGATGAAGAGAAAAGACTGTATTGCTATGCTTCTGGCCGGTGGAGAGGGTAAACGATTAGCTCCCCTTACGTCCAAGCTGGCAAAACCCGCCGTTCCTTTTGGCGGACATTATCGTATAATCGATTTTCCTCTCAGCAATTGTGTGAACTCCGGAATCGATACGGTTGGAGTACTTACACAATATGAGGCAGAATCATTACACGAACATATCGGTGAAGGTGAACCCTGGGGACTAACACATACAGGACGCGAAGGCATTGCTCTGCTTCCATCCAACAGTACACACCAAGATGGATACTTGGGTACAGCAGACGCCATTTATAAAAACATTCCATACATCGATGATCAAAATCCCGAACACGTCCTCATTCTATCCGGGGACCATATTTACCAGATGGATTACCGCGAAATGCTTGAAGCTCACATGAAACAAGCGGCTCCTGCCACGATCTCCGTGATGGAAGTGCCATGGGAAGACGCCAGCCGGTTCGGCGTCATGAGCGTTGATGACAATCTCAATATCACCCAATTTGCCGAAAAGCCGGCAGAACCGCAAAGCAACCTTGCCTCAATGGGCATTTATTTGTTCCGTTGGGACTATCTGAAGCAGCACCTCATTGAGGATGCGGCTGATCCAAACTCCAGCCATGACTTCGGGAAGGATGTCATCCCGAAGATGCTGTCCGGAGAAGAGTCGCTGCTTGCGTTTCGCTTCCAGGGCTACTGGCGCGATGTGGGCACCGTAGAGAGCCTCTGGGAAGCCCACATGGATGTGCTTAGCCAAAACGAGCTCGTTCTGGAGAGATCCGATTGGCCCATGTATACCCGTGCATGGAAGACCAAACTTTCGGCAGCGCGGACACGCAATGCGGAACACACGGACTGCTTGATTCATGACCAATGCACCTTCGAAGGAAAAGCCAAGAGCTCCGTTATATTCTGCGGTGCGGAGATCGGCAAATACTCCATCGTCAAGGACAGTGTGGTCATGCCGAATGCCAAAATCGGCAAAGGTGTCCATATCGAGCATGCTATTATTGGCGAGGGAGCGATCATCAAGGATGGAGCGATTGTAAAAGGAGCCCCTGGCAACGTTGTGGTCGTTGGACCTTACGAGACGGTGCTTCCGAAACCAACCATTCGTACCCAACCGTCCCGACTGCTTCAGGATGTATACGAAAAAGGACGCTTGCGGGCGAATGTCTCTTCATCTTAAACGAGTTTCTTCAACAGAATATTAGCTCTGAGATAAATCCTTCAGACTTTTATACAAAAAAGCGATCCGTGACGGATCGCTTTTTCTCATGTATCGTGCCCTGCTGACTGTGTCTTAAGCGCATGCGACATAGATTGGTAACACGGTAAAATTATTACATAAACCTCTTCTCATATAAATTCACGAAGCGACCACCCATATCCTGCTTAGCCACGAACAGAAATCCTTGGCGCTGATAAAATTGATTCAGCGTTGGCAGATGGGATACGCAATCCAGTCTGAAACCCTGTTTACCCTTGGATAACAAATACGATTCCGCAAAAGAAATCATCTTTGTTCCCAGCTCCAGTCCCCGATAGGAAGCGCGTACGGTCAGCCGATGCAAATAACCATAGGCCGGATCGTCCCGATTTCCCCAATAGGCTGGATCCCTATACTGTAACGTAAACATGCCGACGGCCATGTCTCTATGCCATAGGATGAACACTTCGCGCTCCGCCAGGTACTGCTCCATCAAGTCCAAGGAAAAGAGCGATGGACTCCACTGCTTGCGCCCTTGCTGCTCCATTACCTCCGCCGCTTCCTTGAGAAGCGACAGCATTTCCCCTGCCTGTTCTGCTTCAGCCGCCTTTAATTCAAACAGACCTTGCTCCGTAGAAAACGTTGCTGCTGTGTATCCCACTTCTGCACTCTCCCTTTTAAACAGCCCCACAAAGTGGAGTCTATCTATGCTTCGAAACTTGTGCCAAATACTTTGCGAGACCCGAATACAATACACATTACCCCACAAAGTGGAGCCTATGCTTACAGTTAATCTTAAGAAAAAGCTTTGCCGGTAACCCGGCAAAGCTTATACGGTCGGTCCGGCTACGTCATCCTCACCGTTCTCTAATCCGCCGGCCATCGGTATTTTCCCTTCAGGCAGCGGCAGCTTGACAATAACAGACGTTCCGTGCCCGAGCTCGCTTTCCATCTCCATCGTGCCCCCATGGAGCTCAATGAGCTGCTGCGTAATCGCAAGGCCCAGTCCCGTTCCCCCGTTAAGCGGATTAACCTGGAAGAACCGGTCCTTTACCCGCCGGAGATGTTCGTCCGATATGCCAATACCGTGATCTTCCACGGTTACGATAACAAACTTGTCTTCCATAGCGAAGGACAGGTTGATCACTCCGTTCTCATGCGAGAATTTAACCGCGTTGTCCACAATGTTCAGAAACACCTGTTTCAACCGGTTGGCGTCCCCATAGATAATCGGTTTTTCGTCGGACTCCAGTTTGATCTGGATGCCCCTCTTCTCGGCCTTTGTCCACAGATTGAGCATAATCTCTTGCAGAAGCTCCCGTAAATTCACGATACCCTTCACAAGTTTCATCTCATTCTGCTGGAGCTTGGAGAAGTCGAGCAACTCTTCAACAAGACCGATCAAACGATCGGTTTCCTTAGAAATAATCTGCATCCCGATCTTCGTTTCTTCCGGATCATAGCCACCGGAGTCGAGCGTTTCACTCCAGCCCTTAATGCTTGTGAGCGGAGTCCGCAGCTCATGCGAAATGGATGAAACAAAATCATCCTTTACCTGATTGCTTCGTACAATCTCCTGCGCCATGTAGTTCAGGGTTGACGACAGCTCACCAAGCTCGTATTTATAATCGCCTTTGATTCTCACGTTAAACCTGCCCTTGGCCATCTGCGCCGATACCGTGGTAATGTTGTTGAGCGGCTTTACGATGGAGTTGGCCAGCCCGATGCTGAAGGCAAGCACGAGCGCTAGCACGGCCCCACCGATGCTGACGGCAAACAGCGTGATTTTCATTAGCTTGTCGTTAATGAACTCAAGCGAAGTCACATAGCGAAGAATGTACGTTTTCTCAAATCCGTTCGAAACGGATTGAGATACAGCCATGACGATCTGCCCCGTACCTTGCTGCTTACCAATCCAATGGCCCGTATTGCCTGCAAGCGCTTGGGTGACATCACTGGTCTTGATGGTCTGCTCGATTTCGAAACCGGTGGATGTGGAGAGAACTTGACCACCCGGATTCAAAATTTGAAGCTCCGTTGTATACAATTCAAAATGACGAATCATCTCACTCAGCTGGTTGACGTTGTCCGTTGACGTCAATCGGAAGGGCTGATAAAAAGCGTTGGCGGTATTTATATGATTCACAATATGATTGTATACCGTATCGTAATAATACGATCGTAAAGCGATTAGAAATATAACCTCAATCAGCAGCAAGGCGATGAACACTACCAGGAAGTAGTGCAGCACGATTTGCCGCCGAATGCCTTTTTTGATGATCATTGTCCCTGACCCTTCCATTTATAGCCGTGTCCCCATACCGTCTGGAGGTATTCCGGCTCGGAAGGATTGCCTTCGATTTTTTGGCGTAATCTCCGAATGTTCACGTCCACGATTTTGGGGTCACCCATATATTCTTTGCCCCATACATGATCGAGCAGCACATCACGACTAAGCGGCGTGTTTTCTTTCTCCAGGAAAAACTGCACCAGCGAAAATTCTGTTGGCGTCAGCTCCACCGGCTGCCCGTTCTTCTTAAACTGCTTGGAGATCAGATCCAGCGTAAAGGGACCTGATTGAAACGATACCTTGGCGGTTCCCGCACGCTGGACATTCACCCTCCGCAGTAGAGATTGCAGTCTAGCGATTAACTCCGTCGGACTGAACGGTTTGCTTACGTGGTCATCGGCCCCGACGGAGAGGGCATACACTTTATCCTGCTCCTGAACTTTTGCCGTCAGGAAAATAATACCGATCCGCTCGTTCGTTTCCCGAATTCTGCGGCAAACTTCAAATCCGTCAATCCCTGGTACCATGACATCAAGCAAGGCGATATCGATATCTGGCGTCGTTTGCAGCAAACGAAGGGCTTCGTTGCCATCCCCAGTCTCCAGGACGTCAAAGCCGTTTCGTTTCAGATTAATTACGATAAAACTGCGGATAGATTCTTCATCTTCTAATATGAGCACTTTACTCAAGGTCTAGTTCCCCTTTCTTTCGATAGGAGCCACATTATTGCTGTTTGGCTTTTTATCTTTTTTACTCAATTTCAGATCGCCATGACTGCGATAAGCAATGACGCGGTTCTTCTCCTTCACCAAAATATCCCAATCGGATTCAGCTTTCCCCCACTGGGCCGTTGAAAAGAATTTAATCTCTGCAACGGACTCTCCCGTGTCGGTCATGACAAAGTTTAAATAAGCATTTTTATTGGATTCCGGTGTGATGGTAATCTTATTGTACATGTCGGGCGGAAAGTCCAGATAGAAGCGATTGTTCATATCGTAGTACCGCTGGAGTACGAATTGAAGCCCTTCTTTTTCATTGCTCTCCCGTACTTCTCCGTCCCACTGGAAGTACGTGGTGAAGAACGGGATCTCATCCAGGATAAGCCGATCTTCCCAGCCGCTTGGTCTTGTAAGAACACCAAACTCTAGAATACCGTCATCATTCACATCTTCGCTCTCAACAGGCAGTTCCTTATAGGTAAGCAATTCATCCTGGAGGACGTCAATAAACTGGTTATCCTCCATAATGATGAGCTTGGAATAAGAAGAGTTAGACACAACCGAAGCGTCCAAGATGATACCTTCTTTGTCCTTGGCCACTTTACCTGCTACAACATTGTAATAACTTTCGATATTGGGTCCCAGATCCAGCTTGTTCAGCTCGACAAAGGCATCTTCGAATTTGTCGTATTGATAGGTGCTGATATATGAGAGCTCCTTCTGCTGAAGATAGACAACCGTAATATCGTTGATCTTATCACCGTTCATATCTCCGATATTAAAGTTCGAATATGGCAAAGCCGGTATTTTTTCGAGTGAATCCCCTGAGAATGAATACACGGCCAGCAGGTTCTGAAGATTCTCGTCTCCGCGGGAGAAGCCGGCTACGATGTCGACCTTGCCGTCATTCGTAAAATCGACGAAATCAAAAGACTCCAATACCGTCCCTTCTCCGTCGAAATCAAGCTTCTTCACCCATGTATCGCCTTGCTGCTGCATAATCATGCCATGGATTTTCACTTCATCGTCCGGCGTCTGATAGAAGACGACAGCTTCCATAATTCCGTCATTGTCCAAGTCATGAATACGGATTGAACTGCTATCCACGTCACTTCGCGGCCGGACAATGGAGCCTTCCAGCTTATTCTTCAGAAGCGCAGATTGGATGGCGCCATTCAACGTCGCTTTATCCGTCGGCAAATCCGGTTTCTTCATTAAGGAGACCGGGTCCTCCTGAATAAACGTACAGCCGCTTATGATCAATAATAACAAGCCTGCCAAAAGGGCTTGCATCACTCTATATTTCAATAAGTATCAACTCATTTCTATTCATTCACCTGGCGTTTTTGGTGATCGATAATTACAGTCTTGACTTCTCGCCATGGGTTAAACGTCTTCCGGTCACATCCACGGCCAGCTCTCCGCCGGATAGACCCATGATCCGGGTGCAATACTTCTCGGCCAGCTCCAAGGGTATCACGGTAAATACGGTTAAACGTTCTTCCTCGCACAAGGTTTTAAGTGTCTTCAATACATGCTCGGCCGAAGCTGGATCAAGTCCCGTGACCGGCTCGTCCGCCAAAATCACCTTGGCACCATGCACAAGTGCGCGGGCAATAGCTATCCGCTGCTTCTCTCCGCCGCTTAACTCACCGGCCTTGCGTTTGGCCTTGTCCAACAACCCAAGGTGCTCAATCGTATCCATAGCTCCCATATAATCATCAGATCGGACCATCCCGGTTACCATTCGCCACAGCGGTGTCTGGCTGGATTGTCCGATCAATACATTCTTAAGTGCCGTTCGATTAACATTCAAGGACGGGTTCTGCTCAAGATAAGCCCATTCCCGGCGAATTCTCCGTTTTCCCGCAGGATTCATCATATCTTCGCCATCAATCGTTAATTTGCCGCCGTCCCATTTTTGCTGCATGGATAGACAGCTCATTAACAAGCTTTTCCCGCTTCCGCTAGCACCGATCAGACCGATCATTTCCCCGTGCTCCATCTGAAAAGTGATATCCTTTAACACCGGTGTGCGTTCAGGACCCATCGTTTTCTTCAGCCGATCCACTTTAATCATGTTATCGTCTCTCCCCGTCAAGTGCATATTCCTACTCTCTAGTTTAGAAGAAAGCGAAAGCAATTGCCATGAGAACAGATGTTCTATCCCTGTGTTGATGCAGTTTTGACTTTAAACCATAATCCCGTACACGCAAACAGAATATACAATCCTCCAAGCAGAACGAAGATCCCCCCGTTCCACCCTGTTTCCATGATGGCGCCCCCGGCATTCGGACCTGCTATGCTGCCCGCATTAAAATGGAAGGAAGCTACGACGTTGGCAGCCGGCAGCAGCACTCTGGGAAGGATATCCGCCGCATAAGCCAAACCAAGCGAGAAGAAGGAACCAACCAGTCCGCCGGCCAGCGTTAGCAATATTAAGGTTGCCCAGAAATTCGTTCCCGCCACGGGAATGAGCAAGAAACAGCATCCGCCCACAATACCGGCAATCGCCAGCACCCGTTTGCGGCCGAATTTATCACTCCAAATGCCGAGCGGAAGCTGCAACACCAGACCGCCGATGCCGACAAAAGGAAGCAATGCTGATATTTCGCCCAATGTAAATCCGCTTCTTAAACCGTAGACCGGGAAGTTGCTGTTAATTCCTGCTTCCATATAGCCGTAGAGAAACGCGGGAATCAATGCAAACCAGGCCAGGCGGTAGCTTTTGAGATATCGTCCAGCCGGCTGCTGCTCCCCATTCTCGCTTTTTTCCGGCTTCAGGTTCGGAAGTTTAAAGAGCACGACCAGCAGAATGAACAAGAACAGCACCGCCAGAATTATAAACGGTACCGCTTCGCCATACTTTAGCAGCGGAATGCCCAGCGGTCCTATACTGAATCCCAAACCGTAGGACATGCCGTAAAAGGATATGCTTCGCCCCCGGTTCTTCGCCGTTGACATCATCAGCACCCATAGCTGTGCCGCATAATGAAGTGCGCTGTCCCCAATACCCACAAGCACGCGCAGGACAAACCAGACGGCCACGCTCGGAATCAGCGGAAAGGCGACCAGTGACAGCATCACCAGGACCAGTCCCGAAATGATCAGTTTTTTGAAACCGACCCAGCCGAGAAGTCTTTCCGCAACAAGCGTCATCGCAAATGAGCCTACATATAAGGCCGCCGCGTTCAATCCGTTCATGGAGGATGAAATGCCCATCCGTTCCAAAAAAATAGCCAGCACCGGCAATAACAGTCCCTGGCTTAAACCAGCCGCAACCACGACGGCAATTAAAATGAAATAATGAGTTCTCCCCTGACGGGGGGTTACAGCTTCTGTCACTGAAATATAGTCCTCCTCTAATGTGAAAAAACGATGAATTTAAACAGTCAGATGAACATTATAGTGGACAAGCCCAATCCATACAAGCCATAATAATAACAATGCCATCAATTGGGAGGGTATCCGTTAATGAAATATAAAGTCAGTATCGATGTATCTATGGTCTACGAGCTGCTGGGCAGCTTCATGATATATGCAACAAGGAAATGGACCGATAACCTGGATATCGGAAAACAGCTGATAACGGAGATGGACGAGCGATTACCTCAACCTGTTCGTGTCCAGTTCAGTCGAGCCCGTTCATGGCCACTCGCGGATTATGATGTGTTATACGCCTTGATCATGCTTCGGGGAGAGCACATTGAAATCCCGGATTTTCTGAATTGGGTCGAATCTTCCGCCGTGGAAGAGCTGCATGACCTGCTGCTGCCGCACTTGCCGTCCCTCTCGCTGGATGAAACATCTAGAATTCGAGAAAACTACACACCGTTGATGAAGTTGTGGCATGAGCACTACTTCTCGGAAGTGGAGCCTGAACTGTACCAGCTCCTGGAAGAAGATGCCGAAGAGAAGCGAATGCTCCTTCCGAAAATGGACGACGAAAATTTAATCGAATACGCTTCTAGCGGCGTTATACTCGACGACGTGCCCCAGGAGAACGTAGTCTTGTTCCCGGGCACGCATTTCCGGCCGATCAATACCTATTGCTTCTATGAGAACGTACTCCTGCTGCAGTATCCGATCGATGTCCCGGAAGAAGAGGAAGATGAGCCGCCCGTGGTTCTCCTCCGCATGACCGAGGCGCTTGCGGACCCGGAACGCCTGCGTCTCCTGCGATATATTGCCGATGAACCGAAGGCCGTGTCCGAAATGGCGTCCGAGTTGGGTCAGCCTTATGAGGAATTGATGCACCATCTGATGATTTTGAGGGCAGCCGGCTTGCTGCGCTCCCATCTGAAATCCGAGAATAACGAAAGATTCAGCCTGCGACCGGATGGGGCTGCCGAACTTCAGATGTTCCTGGAGTCATACATTCGACTTTCATAGTAAGAAGGAGTGAACCATGAGTAAAACATCGCAGCATATTATCTTCGACATGGATGACACATTAATACATTGCAACAAATATTTCGATCTGATTCTTGGCGATTACTTCGAGTGGATGACCGAATGGTTTCAACATGTTGGCTTGACTACCGAAGAAGTCCGAGCCAAGCAGATGGAGGTCGACGTAGCCGGCATAGATAAGCTGGGATTTGCAAGTGCGAACTTCCCGCAATCCCTTATCGATACGTATCATTATTTCGGCCGCATTCATGGAAGAGAAAGCTCGCCCAAGGAAGAAGAGCTTCTCTACGAATTAGGACTCAGTGTATATGAGCAGGAAATCGAAGCCTACCCCGGCATGGTTGAGACGCTCGAGAAGCTCCAGCAAGATGGCCATTGTCTCCATCTCTACACAGGAGGCGAGACCCGGATTCAGAAGCGGAAAATCGAACAAATGAAGCTGGCCGATTACTTCAAAGACCGAATCTACATTCGCCAGCATAAAAATATTGCGGCGTTGGAAGAAATCCTCACGATGGGGACATTCTCCCGCTCCGATACCTGGATGATCGGCAACTCACTTCGCACCGATGTCGTTCCGGCGCTGACGGCCGGCATCAACAGCATCTATATCAAACAGCAGCGCGAATGGCAATATAACCTGGTCGAGCTGAAGCAGGAGCCTCATAACGTGTTATATACCGTATCGGCGCTGACCGAAGTGCCCGAAGTCATTGAAGAGCATTTAGATTAATCAAAATAAACCGAACCGATCAAGGATGGCATCCCTGATGGGCTCGGTTTTTTATTTAACTGTGCCGTTTCACGATTTCACGGCTTCACTCGAGTCCTCTGCCTGAACAGCAAGCTTTCCGTTCCCTTCAGCAGCTAGGACAATTCTGCCTTTAAACGTGCTGCCGTCCTCGTTTTTAAAGGATAATACCTGAGTCTTGCCTTGCAGCAGCAAGGATTTCAGCATCGCATGCGAAACCTGTTTACCGGCAAATTCCTTCCAGATGACATAGCTGCAGCCGGTTTTAAAATTGGCACAACCATAACCTTTGCGCCCTTCAATAATATGCCCTTCACATCCGGGTCTAGGGCATCGGCCTAATGAAGAACGTACGGACGACGTATCGTTTGAAGCAGCGGCATTGGATTTCGGAATCCGCTTAGCCGCTCGTTCTTCCTTGTCGCGTGGGGCTGCGGCAGCTTTTCCCGTGCTTCGCTTCCCTCTTCCTTTGGACTTGTCCTCATCTCCGCCGAAAAGCGACGAAGGCGCGGGACGCTGCGAGGATACCTTATTGATGATCGAAATGGTAAACTTCTGCACGTTTTGCATGAACACGTCGGCGGAAGCCTCGCCCTTGGATATTTGGTGAAGGCGCCGTTCCCATTGGCCCGTCATCTCAGGCGAAGCAAGTAATTCTACGCCTGCATGACGGATCAGCTCCACCGCCGTCCTCCCTTTTTGGGTAACCGTGATTCTTTTGCCCTGCATCGTAATGTATCCGACCTTCTTCAAGCGTTCAATGGTCGCTGCACGGGTAGCCGGCGTTCCAAGCCCGCTGTCTTTCATCGCATCCCGAAGCGCTTCATCCTCGATGGATTTTCCGGCACTTTCCATCGCCTTCAGCAGCGTTCCTTCCGTATAACTCTTAGGCGGCTGGGTTGCCTTTTCTTTCACTTCGGATTTCTTGCAGTGCACCGGCTCATCCGGGGACAGATCAAAGGAACGGTCGTTCCATTCCTGGGTCTCCTCTTCCTCGTCCTCTTTTCCCTTCTTGGAAGACTTGGCTTTCTTCTGCTCTTTATCCTGGGCAATCAGCACCTTCCAGCCAAGCGACAGCAGTTCCTTAATTCCCGTCTTGAACGCTTCGCCCTCGACCTCGGTAAGCACCGTATGCTGCTTGTACATGGCCGGCGGGTAAAAATGCGAGAGAAACCGGATGATGACCAGATCGTAAATATGCTGCTCTTCCTTGCTGAGCGTGCCCGGACGCTTTAACGTCGGCAAGATGGCATGGTGATCTTCAACCCGCTGCGGATTGCATACCGCCTTATTATTCATGTGCACCCGGCTAGGATCCGCTCCTTCCGCCATCGATGCATAGGAGGTCGATTTCAACATGTGAAGTGCCTTGTGCATGCCTTCGATATTCTGTTCATTCACGTAATTGGAGTTGGTACGCGGATATGAAATGACCTTGTGACGCTCATACAATGCTTGCGCAAGATCCAGCGTTTTTTTGGCAGAGTATCCGTATTTGGCATTGGCTTCACGCTGAAGAAGGGTCAAATCATACAATTTAAACGGATATTCTTTCGTTTCTTTGACTTCATATTTGGTGATGAGCCCATTCTTCCCATTAACCTTGGCTGCAATCGTCTCTGCTTTCTCTTGCGAGGTCAGCCGCTCTCCCTGCCATGTTCCGGTATACTCCAGCTGCTCTTGCTTGAACACGGCCTTCACGTCGTAGAACGTTTGCGATTCAAAGGCTTCAATTTCCTTCTGCCGGTCATAGATCAGAGCCAGAACCGGCGTCTGGACCCGCCCAACCGACAGTAAAGTCTGATGGCGTGTCGTAAAGGCACGCGAAGCATTCATGCCGATCAACCAATCGGCTTCACTGCGTGCGCGCGCAGCCTGCGTTAAATTCTCGAATTCAATCCCATCCTTCAGCTCCGCAAACCCACGGGCGATGCTTTCCGCCGTTAAATCCGAAATCCATAGTCTTTTTACAGGCTGTTTCAATTTTAATTGTTGTTGGATAAGAGCGAAAATATATTGTCCTTCTCGTCCCGCATCACATGCGTTTACGATATGGCTGCAGCGCTTGGCGACCTCTCCAATGACCTTCAGCTGATCCTTGGTTTTCGGATTCGGGATGATTTTGAATTGCTCCGGAATGATGGGCAGGTCCCGTAAATTCCAGCGTTTGTACTTCGGATCATATGCATCCGGCTCCGCCAGCCCAACCAGATGTCCGATAGCCCAAGTTATGATGTATTGCTCACCTTCAAGATATGTACGGTTATTCTTGGCCCGCGGCTCGATGACCGCAGCGATGTTCCGTCCCATATCCGGCTTTTCGGCAATGACCAACGTTTTCAAATGACATTCTCCTCCCCGATGAGTAACCATGGCGCGGTGGCTAACTCCAAAAAGGACTTCGCTCTCGCGAAGTCCTTTTAACTACTATTCATATGATAGCATATTTAGGAGAAGGATTAAACCAGTACGGTCGCACCCATCAAATATTTGTCTACCTCGCGCGCTACCTCACGGCCTTCGTTGATCGCCCATACCACGAGGCTTTGTCCGCGACGCATGTCCCCGGCGGCAAATACTTTATCTACATTGGTCGTATATTTGCCATACGGCGCTTTCACATTGGAACGGCGATCCGTTTCAAGTCCAAGCTGCTCGACCAGCGTATGCTCCGGTCCGTCAAAACCGATGGCAATGAACGCCATTTGAGCAGGAAATACTTTCTCCGTGCCCGGAATCGGTTGATACACTTTACGGCCGGTTTCGTCTACAATACGCTCGATTTGAACGGTATGAAGCTCCTTCAGATTGCCCTCTTCATCCCCGACAAATTTCGTGGTCATAATGGAGAATTCGCGTGGATCGCTGCCAAACAGCGCTTTGGCTTCCTCGTGTGCATAATCGAGCGTGTACACGTTCGGGAACTGCGGCCAAGGGTTCGCAATCGGATCACGCTGCAGCGGAGCCTGTTTATGCGTGCCGAACTGGGTAACACTGCTGCAGCCGTGGCGAAGCGCTGTTGCGACGCAGTCAGAACCGGTGTCACCGCCGCCGATGACAATAACGTCCTTGTCTTTTGCCGACAAGTAGTTGCCATCCTCGAGACCCGAATCCAGCAGGCTCTTGATGGTTCCGTTCAGATAGTCCATCGCATAATGAATGCCCTTGAGGTCACTTCCCTCAATATTGAATTCACGCGGTTTTGTTGCACCGCCGCACAGTACGACGGCATCATAGTCTTCCATCAGCTGCTTGGCGGGAATGTCTTTGCCGATCTCGGTGTTGACAACGAATTCGACGCCTTCCGCTGCGAGCAGATCTACACGGCGCTGAACAATACCCTTGTCCAGCTTCATGGATGGAATCCCGTAAGTCAACAATCCGCCGATACGGTCGGCACGTTCATAGACGGTTACGGAATGGCCTGCTTTGTTCAATTGAGCAGCCGCAGCCAGCCCTGCCGGACCAGAACCGACAACGGCTACGCGGCGTCCCGTACGCTTCGCCGGCGGCTCGGGAACGACCCAGCCTTCTTCAAAGCCCTTGTCGATGATCGCTTGCTCGATGGATTTTATCGTGACCGGCTCCCCAATCAAACCGACGGTGCAGGAACCCTCACAAGGAGCAGGACATACGCGTCCGGTAAACTCCGGGAAGTTGTTTGTTTTGTGGAGACGCTCCAAGGCTTCTCTCCACAAGCCCCGGTATACAAGATTGTTCCATTCCGGAATCAGATTATGAATCGGGCAGCCCGAAGTGCCGCCGAGCATATCGATTCCTGTATGGCAGTATGGCGTACCGCAGTCCATGCAGCGTGCTCCCTGGGTCTGGAGCTCTTCTTCTTCTAAATGTTTATGAAACTCTTCCCAGTCTTTAACTCGTTCGGCCGGGCTCCGATCTGCCGGAAGCTGGCGCTGATATTCCATAAATCCTGTTGGTGTAGACATACTGCTTTACCCCCATCCGTTCTATCCATGCTGGTTACCATGTACAATTTATCATATCATAAATCATCCGACATCGATCTTCAGATGACCCAAGAAACAGGTTTCAGTCTGATTTATTTTTTCTATTTATGCTAAAAAATTTTTTATCAGAGCATGAATCCCCATGATTAGCGGCTATTTAAGCAGCGATTTGTATAAACATTAAAAATATAGTAGCATTTCGCTTTTCTCCTGTTAAATGGACTATATGCATGATCATTTGTATTATCCTACTAACAAAACATTGTCAACATGGATGGATTGGAGTATGTCTATCCCTTCAAAGCTCGTCATCAAGCTCTTTATTTTCGTTCGAACGTAACAAACCGGTAGGCATACGGGTTCTTTTCATCCGTTATGCCGGGAACTTCTTCGATAATTTTCCATTCGTCCCAGTTCACTTCAGGGAAGAACGTATCCCCTTCAAAAGTTTCATCAATAAACGTGCAGTACAACCGATCCGCTTTCGGAAGCATCAATTCATAAATCTGGGATCCGCCGATCACCATCAGCTCTGCGTTCTCCGCGTAGGGAAGGGCTTCATCTATATCATGGATCACGATGCCCTGATCGTCCGTCAGCGTGAAACTTCGGTCTCTCGTCAGCACGATATTCTTTCGGTGAGGCAGAGGTTTGCTGCCAAAGGACTCCCAGGTCTTGCGCCCCATCAGAATCGTTTTGTGCAGGGTCGTCTCCTTGAAGAAGGCCATATCCCGCGGCAATCGCCACGGCATGGTGCCGTTCAGCCCGATTACCTGGTCCTTGCCCATTGCCCAAATCATCGATATCATTACACCGTCACTCCTTCCTTGTACAAATGGATTGCGCCGAATATCGGTACCACTTGTTTATTTACACAGCTACGGTCGCTTTAATGGTTGGATGATACTGGTAACCCTCAAATTCAAAATCTTCGAATGTATAATCAAAGATGCTCTCCGGCTTGCGCTTGATGACCAGCTTCGGCAGCTCATAAGGCTCGCGTTCAAGCTGCGTTCTGACCTGTTCCATATGATTGGAATAGATATGGACGTCGCCACCGGACCAGATGAATTCACCTGGCTCCAGGCCGCACTGCTGGGCAACCATATGGGTAAGCAGTGCATAACTCGCAATGTTGAACGGTAGCCCGAGGAAGCTGTCCACGGAACGCATGGTAAGCATGCAGGAGAGCTTCCCGCCCGCCACGTAGAATTGGAATACAAAATGGCATGGAGGCAGCTTCATGTTGTCGATCTCTGCCACGTTCCAGGCACTGACGATATGCCGCCGGGAGTCGGGATTGTTTTTAATCGAATCGATGACGTTGGCAATCTGGTCGATATGGCGTCCATCCGGCGTTTCCCACGCTCGCCACTGCGAGCCGTAGACCGGTCCCAAATCGCCGTTCTCATCTGCCCATTCGTCCCATATCCGCACGCCGTTCTCTTTTAGATACCGGATATTCGTCTCCCCGCTTAAGAACCACAGAAGCTCGTGTATCACCGATTTTAAGTGAATCCGCTTGGTTGTCATCAGAGGAAAGCCTTTAGAAAGGTCAAACCGCAGCTGTCTTCCAAATACGGATAACGTTCCCGTCCCCGTGCGGTCCCCTTTCTCTACGCCATGATCAAGAATGTCTTGCAGCAGCTCCAAGTATTGTTTCATGTATAGTCACCTCACTAGAATCTCATATCAACAGTCTACCATGTTCGTGGAATGATTGGGATGCTTAAAATAACCCTGCCGAAAGAGGCCGGATATCGCTTGCGGCATCCACATAAAAAAACAGGAGGCAGAAAACCGCCTGCGCGTTCTCTGCCTCCTGGCCGAATATATAATGACTCGAAAAAACGAAAGTCGTTTGGATTAACGGGCGATGATGTGGATCGGATGACCCATAACCAATTCCGCTGCTTCCATTACGATTTCGCCAAGCGTCGGATGCGCATGGATGGTCAAGGCTACATCTTCAAGCGTAGCGCCCATCTCAATAGCAAGACCGAGCTCTGCAATCAGGTTGGAAGCTTCCAGACCTACGATTTGCGCTCCGAGAATAAGTCCTGTTCCTTCTTCAGCTACGATCTTCACGAAGCCTTCCGGATGGTTCAAGGATACGGAACGTCCGTTACCTGCGTAAGGGAATTTGCCTGCTTTCACTTTATGGCCTTTTTCCTTCGCTTGAGCTTCGGTGTAACCTACGCTGGAGCATTCTGGATCCGTAAACACAACGGCTGGAATACATTTGTAATCCACGACGGACGGCATTCCGGAAATGGCCTCAGCAGCCACTTTACCTTCATAGGAAGCTTTGTGTGCAAGCGCCAGACCGGATACGATATCCCCGATCGCGAAGATATGAGGAATGCTTGTGCGTCCTTGATGGTCGACTTTCACAAATCCGCGCTCATCCATATCGAGGCCGATCAGATCCAGGCCAAGCTCTCCGTCCGTGTTCGGACGACGGCCAACCGTAACCAGCAGGTAATCTGCTGTTACTTCTTTGGTTTCGCCATTCACGGAGTATTTCACGGTAACTTCTTTATCGTTTTGCTCGGCACTTTCAGCTTTAGCACCTGTGATAATTTCGATACCGGTTTTCTTCATGTTTTTCGTAACGAGGCTTGTCATGTCTTTGTCAAAGCCAGCCAAAACGCTGTCCAGACCTTCGATGATCGTTACTTTCGAACCGAATTTGGAGTACATTTGACCAAGCTCGGCACCGATGTAGCCGCCACCGATTACGATCATGCTCTTCGGTACCTCAGGCAGGTTCAATGCTTCGGTAGAAGACAGGATGCGTCCGCCAAACGGGAATGGCTTCAGTTCGATTGGACGGGAACCTGTAGCAATGATGCAGTTCTTGAAGCGGTAACGCGGTGATTCATGATCATTGAATACACGCGCTTCGTTTTCGTTGATGAACATGCACTCGCCGTTGAAAACTTCCACTTTGTTGCCTTTCAGCAAACCGGCTACGCCGCCAGTCATTTTTTTGACAACGCCGTTTTTGAATTCCTGTGTTTTCGCGAAATCAACCGTTACGTTCTCCACGGAAATACCGAATGCATCGGCATGCTTAGCGGACTCGAACTGATGAGCTGCAGCGATCAAAGCCTTGGAAGGAATACAACCACGGTTCAAGCAAACACCGCCGAGTTCCGATTTATCAACGATCAGAACCTTTTGACCCAGTTGGGCGGCACGAATCGCCGCCACATAACCACCAGGACCAGCACCAATGACTAGAGTATCAATATCTAAAGAAGCATCTCCAACTACCATTAGTTACACCTCCATAACAAGCAGCTCAGGGTTAGCGAGCAGTTGTTTAATATAGTTCATAAAGTTTTGAGCCGTTGCGCCGTCGATGATACGGTGGTCAAAGCTCAAGGACAATGCCATAACAGGTGCTGCTACAATCTCGCCGTTCTTCACAACCGCCTTTTCGCTGATGCGGCCGGTACCGAGAATAGCAACCTCTGGGAAGTTAATGATTGGCGTAAAGAACATGCCGCCTGCAGATCCGATGTTCGTGATGGAAATCGTGCTGCCCTTCATTTCGTTAGGAGACAGTTTGCCTTCACGGCCGCGAGCAGCCAGATCACGGATGCTGTCAGCGATCATCCAAATGCTCTTACGATCCGCATCTTTGATAACCGGTACGATCAGACCGTTGTCTGTATCCGTAGCGATACCGATGTTGTAGTATTTTTTGTACACGATTTCGTTCGCTTCTTCGTCGATCATCGCATTCAAAGCCGGGAACTGACGGCTAGCCGCAACGAGTGCTTTAACGATGAATGGCAGATACGTAACTTTCGTGCCTTTCTTCTCAGCGATCGGTTTCATGCGGGTACGGAACGCTACCAGCTCGGTTACGTCCACTTCGTCCATGATCGTAACGTGAGGAGCTGTGTAAGCCGATTTAACCATAGCGTTCGAGATCGCTTTACGGATACCTTTGAATGGTACGCGCTCTTCTTCTGCACGAGTGTCCACCGCTGTGGATGCTGCTGCAGGAGCTGCTTTCGCTTCGGAAGCCGCTTCTTGCGCTGGAGCTGCTGCTTGGCCTCCACCGTTCTTGAAGGCTTCAACATCTTCGCGAGTCACTTTACCGTTGTTGCCAGAACCTTGCACTTGTGCAATGTCTACGCCTTGCTCACGAGCGAATTTACGCACGCTAGGTGTAGCCAGAACTTCACGATTAGGTGCTGCTGGAGCAGCTGCTCCACCGTTTCCGCCTTGTTTAGCGTCAGCCGGTGCATCTTGAGCCGGGGAAGAAGTTGTATCCGCGCTGCCTTTAGCTGCGTCAGCTTCTTGCGCAGACTGCTCTTCAGCAGGAGCCTCTTGCTCAGGAATGTCGCCTTCAGCATCGATGATAGCTACCACTTCACCGACACGGCATACTTGACCATCCTTGGCAAAAACTTCTTGAACCGTACCGTTCACGGGACAAGGAACTTCTACGACCGCCTTGTCGTTCTGTACTTCCATGATGATGTCGTCGTCTGTTACTTTGTCGCCTGGCTTGATATGCATTTTGATGATTTCACCTTCATGCAGACCTTCACCCAGCTCTGGAAAACGATATTCAAATTTTGCCAACTGAAAAACCTCCCTAGAAATTGCTGCTATTAGAAATTCATTACTTTATTGACGGCATCCACGATACGTGCTGGAGTAGGTAACCAAGTGTCCTCGATTTGCGCGAATGGATACACGGTATCCGGCGGAGTCACACGAAGCACTGGAGCTTCCAGGTGCAGAATCGCCTTCTCGTTGATTTGAGCGATAACTTCTGCGGCTACGCCTGCAGATTTTTGCGCTTCTTGAACCACGATGGCACGGTTGGTTTTCTTAACCGAAGCAAGCACAGTATCGATGTCGATTGGAGAGATCGTGCGCAAGTCGATGATTTCCGCTTTGATTCCGTTCTTCTCAAGTTCGTCCGCCGCTTTCGTTGCGGTATGAACCATCAAACCATATGCGATAATCGTAACGTCGGTTCCTTCGCGAACCACGTTAGCTTTACCAAGCTCAACCGTGTAATCACCTTCAGGAACTTCAGCGCGGAACGCATGATACAGGTTCAAGTGCTCCATGAAGAACACAGGGTCATTGTCGCGAATTGCTGCGATCATGAGTCCTTTTGCATCATAAGGATTGGAAGGTACTACAACTTTAATACCCGGGGTTTGCGTGATCAAACCTTCGAGTGCATCGGTGTGCAGCTCAGCCGCTTTAACCCCGCCGCCGAATGGCGTACGGAATACGATCGGGGAGTTGTAACGTCCACCGGAACGGTAACGCATACGCGCTGCTTGAACGACGATTTGGTCGAGCGCTTCAAAGATAAATCCAACGAATTGAATTTCAGCGATCGGACGGAAGCCTTGAATACCGAGACCTACCGCCAAACCGCCAATAGCGGACTCAGCCAGCGGTGTATCGAATACGCGCTCTTCCCCGAATTCTTTTTGAAGGCCTTCCGTTACCCGGAAAACACCGCCGACATTACCTACGTCTTCACCGAAGATGACAACGTTAGGGTCACGGCTCAATTCAACGCGCATGGCGTCGCGAATCGCTTCTTTCATGTTCATTTGTGCCATTGCTTCATTTCCTCCTTAAGAAATACAGTTCACTAAAAATTCCAGTGTATATATCGATGTCAAAACGTTCAAAAACCGACCTGATGCCGCCATGACAAAACCAGATGATTATCCAGGATCAAACCTTTGACAATCATCGGCCGTCATTTTTATTGGAAATCAGCTTTCTGCTCTTCCAGATGCTTCGGCGTTTGCTCGAACATGCTGTCGATCAAACCAGGTACTGTCATTTTTTCCGTTTGTTCTGCTTTTTTAATTTGCTCGTTGACTTTCGCTTTCGCTTCTTCTTTCACGCGAGCTGTATCTTCCTCTGTCCAGAGGCCTTTTGCTTCCAGGTACTTCGCAAGACGTGCGATCGGATCCTTCTCGTTCCACTCGCCCTCTTCTTCCTTCGTACGATATTTCGAAGCGTCGTCAGACAGGGAATGCGGACGGAAACGGTATGTCACAGCTTCGATAAGCGTTGCGCCTTCGCCATTGCGGCCGCGTTCTGCAGCATCACGAACGGCCTTGATCACAGCGAGGACGTCCATGCCGTCAACCTTAACACCCTTGATACCAGCTGCTACAGCTTTATGTGCGATCGACAATGCTGCAGTCTGCTTGGAGAATGGAGTCGTGATGGCATAACCGTTGTTTTGCACGAAGAAGATAACCGGCAGTTTGTACACACCTGCATAGTTCAAGCCTTCGTAGAAATCGCCTTCGGAAGAGCCGCCGTCACCGGTATACGTAATAACCACTTGTTTTTGCTTCTTCAGTTTGTAACCCATAGCGATACCCATAGCATGCAAGATTTGCGCGCCAATGATGATCTGAGGCATCAATACGTTAACACCCTCCGGAATTTGTCCGCCATGCTGATGTCCGCGGGAATAGAGGAATGCTTGATAAAGCGGAAGTCCATGCCATACGATTTGCGGCATATCACGGTAGCCCGGGCAGACAAAGTCGTCTTTCTCAAGCGCGAATTCGCTACCTACCATCGTTGCTTCTTGACCGGATACAGGAGCATAGAAACCGAGACGTCCTTGGCGGCCGAGATTTACGGCACGGTCGTCCCAAGTACGGGTAAATACCATACGGTACATAATTTCTTTCAGTTGATCGTCTGACAATTCAGGCAGAAGATCTTTGTTTACGATTTTGCCATCCGGGGAAAGTACAGATAGAGTATCGACTTCCTCGGTATATACTTCATAAGGAACCTTGGTCATTTTTTTCACCTCAATAAATATTTGAATATCAAGTTCCGCTGTTATAGAATTATTATACACCTGTTTTACTCCATTCGTCAAAGAAATACGGGATAAAATTTCACATTTCTTAACGTTTGTATGTATAACAGTTTGTGGATAATACTATAACAGTATGACAAACATCATAGAACAGCAGCCAACTTCAACATGTCAGGGTAATTTTAACTTATTGTTTACCGCATTTCAAAAACTAACCCGAAAAAGGTGACGAATGATGACGAATGAACGTTTATTGAAGCGAACCATCGTAAAAGAAGTGATTGAAAGCCAGTTTCTGCAGGAGAATCGAACGCTGCGCATCTACCTTCCTCCCGGATACAATGAAATTCTCAGCTATCCCGTCGTGTACTGTCAGGATGGAGAGGAATTCTTCAATTTTGGTCGCATCGCGACTTGGGCCAACCAGCTCATTCTCGAAGAAGGCGTGGAGCCGTTCATCATTGTAGGCGTGGAAGTGAACACCAAAGTTCGCACCGAGGAGTACGCGCCATTCGGCAACAGGTTCGACGCTTACCTATCCTGCTTCGCCGAAGAGATTATTCCCTTCGTCGAACAAAAATATCCTGTGCGCAAAGAGCCTGCCGAAAGAGTACTCGCCGGCGACTCCCTTGGCGGAAGCGTATCCGTGCATCTAGCCTTGCGTTACCCGCATCTCTTCACCCGAATCATCAGCTTGTCCGGCGCCTTCTATGAGAAGTCCCAGAATATGATCAGAGAAGAGAAAGATTTGTCCTGGCTCGACATCTATATGATTGTAGGCTTGCAAGAAGACAACTATGCAACCGATACAGGTGTCTATAACTTCGTTGAATTGAATCGTTCAACAAAGGCGTTGCTGGAAGAACGGGGTGCCACCATATCTTATCTTGAAAAAGACGGCCGTCACCTTTGGGGATTCTGGCAAAAAGAGCTCCCTGCTGCTCTTATGTACTTCCTGGATTAATCGATTGATTGGCAAAATCCGTTGGCTTATCTAAATGACCTGTTACAGCAAAGTTCATGGCCTGTCCCACTGGGGACTTTTTACGAGTTACGCTTTAAAGCTGTTGGCAAAAAAGAATACCTATGATGCAACAGGAAGCGCAAGCTATGCGCTCTTTGTTGCTTCACTTCAAAAAAAGATGAACAACCGCGCATTTTTTCTGGAATGTGCATTGTTCATCTTTTATGTTCAGCAGCCCGTTCTTCTTGGTATCGCTTTCAATTATTCTCGTCAAAAAAGCGGTAGACTCACCGCTTGTTCGAATCGATTATAGCTTTTCTTTCATGATTTTGTCCAGTAAGATGTCACACCCCGCATCAATAAGACGATACACTTCATCAAAATTTCCAGTGAAATACGGATCCGGCACCTCGCGCAGCTTTTCATCAGGGAGCAAATCCATAAACTTCAGAATCGCGGCCTGGTCGCCTCCCGCTAGCTTGCGCAAATTCGTCACATTCGAATCATCCATGCCGATAACGTAATCGAACTTGACGAGGTCCTGGCTTACCACTTTGCGGGCGACCATTCCCTCGTAGCTGATTTGCCAGCTGTCCAGCAGCTTTCGGGTTCCTTCATGGGGAACGCTTCCGATATGCCAATCTCCTGTGCCGGCAGAATCCACGCTGATCTTATCCTGCAGTCCACGCTGTTCAATTTTATGTCGCAGCACCGCTTCCGCCATCGGCGAGCGGCAGATATTGCCCAAACATACAAACAAGACGGATACCATAATCCTCTCTCCTTCACGCTATAATTCATCGTCATTTCACGAGGAAATTCTAATTCATGCATGACGTTACCTACCATCCATTAACCTGAACTGACTTTTTTTCCACTGGCTGCTGTAGGATGGCCTTCGTGCAGCGACCTTCTGGGCAGTCTCCATTTATAAAGCACGGACAGCATCCGGAATACAATCACCACTACAAACAGAGTAAGCAGCTCCCAAGTCTTGGTGGCCACGCCAAGGCCGATGGCGACCCCTGCTATCATGGCCCACACCGCATAGATCTCATCACGGAGTACCAGCGGCTTCCGCCCTGCCAATAAATCGCGGACCATTCCCCCGCCGCTTCCGGTAAGCACAGCAGCCACAATCACCGCGCTCATGGGGTGATTCATTTGCGTAGCATATAGAGCCCCTTGAATCGCAAAGGCAGATAGTCCGATCGCATCGAACAGCGCCTCCGTTTTCTTCCAGTGCTGAATCAAGCCGAGCGGCAGCACAAACGCTACAAATACTGAAATCATCGCGAGCATGATTAAATCGCCCTGTCCCCACAAGGTGGTAACCGGCACGCCGATCAGTACGTTTCTTATAATACCCCCGCCGAAGGCTGTTACTAAACCTAATACCACAACCCCCAGAATATCGTATTCCTCTTCCATAGCTACAAAAGCTCCGGACATGGCAAACGCAATGGTGCCAATGATACTGAATACGTCAAACACATGCATGTCCAAAATTCAGTTCCCCCGCTCCCCCGTCAATTTACATACTACATTGTAGCCGTGCCTATTAAAATTGTGCAAGCATGAAAACTGCTCTATACTAGAATACAATGACAATTCTCTCGAAAAAGGAGGAATTATAATGAAACATACTCGCGTCCTGATCTTTACAGGTGGGGAGTTGTCACCACGATTCCTGGATGAGGTTCAAAACGGGGACTTCATTATAGGGGCTGATCGCGGAGCCCTCTACTTGATTGAACATGGGATGAAACCCGACCTGTCCGTTGGAGATTTCGATTCCATTCCGCCAGAACAGATGGATCGAATACGCTCCAATAGCGGCAAGGTGATTGACTGTGATCCGATCGATAAAAATTTAACCGACACCGAGCTTGCCTTCGAGCTGGCACTGGAGCATTCCCCCGAATCCATCATGATTCTGGGAGCAACAGGGACACGCCTCGATCACACGCTGGCTAATATCCACATGCTGATTCGCGGACTCCAACATCATATTCCGTGTTCTATATTAGATGAGAACAATTTTATTACCCTGACAGGCTCCAGCTGCATTGTCGAGAACAAAGGGTTTACATATGTCTCCCTGCTGCCGCTGACTACGGAAGTTACCGGGATTTATCTCGAAGGATTCGAGTACCCGCTCCACGACGCCACATTGCGATTGGGGCAGTCACTAGGAGTCAGCAATAAGCTGGCTGAGGACAAAGGGACGGTCCGGATCGAAGGCGGTCTGCTCCTTATTATTCAGAGTAAGGACCGCTAATCGTTACTATTTTGTCATCTTTGATACGGTAATGTTAACAATCAAATCCATCGCTAAAAACCCTTGTTTATCAAGGGTTTTTTCTCATTCCCAACTCATCGACTGCACTCATTTCTTAATATTTTGTAACTTTTAATGATATTTTAATAATCCGCTTTCATTTCATGCGGCCCAAGGGTTTGCGCCGATTAACCAAAATATAGTCGGTTTCAAATCTGATATACTCGGTTCATCGCAAAAAACAAAACTGCTTGGAGGTAATAACAACATGAATCGACAGCATTGGATTAAGAAGGCCGTAGTAATCAGCTTGAGCGCAACTTTGGGTGTAGGGGCAGTTCTTACTGTTGCACCACCAGCTCCTGTAGAAGCAGCATCGGTAAGCACAGGAACTCGAGTCGTTAACTTCGGTAAACAATATATGGGAACACCTTATAAATTCGGAGCATCTACATCCACTACAAGAGTATTTGATTGCTCTTCCTTTATGAAGCATATCTTCAAAAAATACGGCGTGAATCTGCCTCGTACATCTGCTGCTCAATCCAAAGTGGGTAAAGCGGTATCGAAATCGAACCTGAGAGCCGGCGATTTGGTATTCTTCTCGAGCGGAAGCCGTGCAAATGGCCGAAACGTGACTCACGTTGCCGTATATATGGGTAACAACAAAATTTTGCACACCTACGGCAAGCCTGGCGTAACCATCTCCAGCCTTTCTGGCAACTGGAGCAAAACTTACCTGAAAGCTCGTCGCGTACTGTAGTAGTTTAATTACTCCATTGTTACTATGGAATTAGAATTATATCAAAGACCGTCTTCCTCTCACGGAAGGCGGTCTTTTTTGCTTGCAGCATTGATTTCTTCCTCCGATAGCAGTTTATATCCGGTTCCCCGAATCGTTCGCAGCAGCTTTTGTTTGCGTCCTCGATCGATTTTTTCTCTCAGATGAAGAATATAAACATCTACCACATTGGTGCCTGTATGGAAATCGTAATCCCACACCTGTTTTAATATATCCTCACGCGTGCATACCTGCCCCTGCCTTCTAGCCAAAAACAACAGTAGATCATATTCGCGATGAGTCAGCTCGATCGCTTCCTCTGCTCGGGATACATTCCGGCTCAGAGGATCGATCACCAGATCTCCGATTCGGATGACTTCTTCTTGTTCCATGCGACCAGTCTGAAATAGTTTCAGTAAATTGGCAATACGCGCCAACAGCTCCCTTGTATCTCTATCATTAGGGATGTAGTCATGGGCACCTGCCTCCAATGCCTGAATGGCTTCATCAGAACCGTCATTTCCGATGATGATGATCGGGATCTGTTCCCTTTTGCCCGTCAATCGCTCCACGAGATTGAATTCGCTCATACCCGGCAATCTGCTGTCGATAAGCAGCAGGTCTGCGCCTGAACGCTGCAAAACGGCGACCACTTCCGAATAATTCATGACATGTTTAACCTTATAGCCCGATTGTTCCAATATCTCCATAACGCTCTGGACCCGATCTTGATGATCTGCCGCGATCAGTATTACTTTCTCCACGGGTTCCCCCCCGCTTTCAACGCTTAATAATGTAAGTATGGCTGTTTCATCCTGCTTTCACTCCAAAAGATGCTCGGATCACGCACGTTTTCCGTAGTAATACATCTTATCTCCGAAGCGGCGCTATTTTTATAATGGGATAAAGGATTAGGAAAGGGGGATATTTTCGCCGATTAGCTCATTTAATCGAAAAGTATCGAGTGAACACTCTGGAGGAGGAAAATAACATGCGCAACAAACTCGTGGTATGGCCTCTTGTCATGGCTATGCTGATATCTATCGTATGCAGTGCCGCAGTGCCGCCAACCCCGGTTTCGGCAGCAGCCGAAACCAACCTCTCGCTTGGCAAAGCCGTAACAGCAAGCGGTCAATCCCAAACCTACGGGCCAGCTAACGTTATCGATGGCAATCAGGGTTCGTACTGGGAAAGCACCAATCATGCGTTTCCGCAGTGGATTCAAATCGATCTTGGCGCTGACACCAGCATCAACCGGGTCGTTCTTAAACTTCCTGCCACCTGGGAGTCTCGGACACAAACGCTAACCGTACAAGGCAGCTCGAACGGTTCGACATTCTCCAATTTGGCGGACTCGGCCGACTATGAATTTAGCCCCTCTACATCAGGAAACTCGGTGACCATCCGTTTTGATGAAGCGAGCACGAGATATGTTCGCCTGACCGTAACCAGCAACACGACGTGGCCGGCTGCGCAGCTGTCTGAGTTCGAGATTTATGGACCATCGGTCTCCCCGCCAACACCTCCAACGGGAAACAATATCGCCAGCGGCAAACCGATTACCGCCTCCTCAAGCACCTTTACGTACACTGCAACCCAAGCTAACGACAACGACATCCAAACCTACTGGGAAGGCGGAAGCAATCCAAGCACCCTGACGCTCGACTTGGGAACGAATCACGATATCACCTCCATCGTACTGAAGCTGAATCCTTCTCCGGCATGGAGCACGCGCACGCAAACCATACAAGTGCTCGGACATGATCAGAGCACAACAAATTTTAGCAATTTGGTATCGACGCAGTCCTATACGTTCAACCCCGCGTCCGGCAACTTTGTGACGATTCCCGTAACGGCAACCGTGAAACGTCTTCAATTAAACATAACGTCCAATACCGGCGCACCGGCCGGGCAGATTGCGGAATTCGAAGTTTACGGCACAGCCGCCCAGAATCCGGACCTGACCATTACGGATATGTCATGGACCCCATCTTCTCCGATTGAAAACGATGACATTACACTCCGTGCTACGGTTAAAAACATTGGGGCCGTGGAAGCCGGGGCTACGACGCTCAATTATTACTTAAATGCGGATAAAGCAGGCTCCTCCCCGGTAGCTCCGCTCGCGGCAGGTGCTTCCACCACGGTAACTCTACAAGTCGGTACCAAGGCCGCTGGATCCTATTCCGTCAATGCCAAGGTTGATGAGGATAATGAAATCATGGAACAGAATGATGAAAATAACAGCTATTCGCATGCGTCCCCGCTCGTCATCGGTGCCGTTGAAAGTTCCGATTTGGTAGGAACTGTACAATGGACACCCGCCACTCCAGTCGCAGGGAACGCAGTAGCCTTTACCGTTAATCTTAAGAACCAGGGCAACAAAGCCACGGCAAGCGGATCCCATGCGATATCCGTCGCTCTGAAAAATCCGGCCGGTTCAACGATTCAAACCTTAACCGGAAGTTATGATGGCGCCCTCGCTGCAGGTTCCTCTGCTCCTATCCATATTCCGGGCACATGGACAGCGGCAAATGGCAGCTATACAGTAACAACAACCGTGGCACCCGACACAAACGAAGTACCCCTCAAACGGGAGAACAACGTCAGCCAGGCGAATCTCACGGTATATTCCGCTCGCGGTGCCAGTATGCCATATACCCGATACGATACGGATGATGCATTACGCGGCGGCGGAGCTCAGCTGAAGACGGCACCGACATTCGATCAAGCGCTCACAGCATCGGAAGCATCCGGGCAGCGTTATGTCGCGCTTCCTTCCAACGGGTCCAATCTGGAGTGGACGGTTCGACCAGGTGAGGGCGGAGCCGGCGTCACTATGCGCTATACGATGCCGGACTCATCAAACGGCATGGGATTAACCGGCTCGCTCGACGTTTATGTAAATGGTGCGAAGAAAAAAACCGTTCCATTAACTTCTTACTACAGCTGGCAGTATTTTTCCAGCGATCATCCTGCAGACGCCCCAGGTGGAGGACGCCCGCTCTTCCGGTTCGATGAAGTACACTGGAAGATGGATACGCCGCTCCAGCCGGGTGACCAAATCCGTATTCAGAAATCCAATGCGGATAACCTGGAATATGGCGTTGATTTTATCGAAATCGAGCCGGTCCCCGCGGCAATCGCCCGCCCGGCTAACTCGGTATCCGTAACGGATTTCGGTGCAACGCCGAACGACGGCCAAGATGACCTATCGGCGTTTGAAGATGCTGTGCAGGCTGCCGCTTCAACCGGCAAAACCTTATACATTCCTGAGGGGACATTCCATCTGGGCAACATGTGGAAGATCGGCTCGGTTGGGAATATGATTGATGACATCAAGATCATAGGGGCAGGCATTTGGCATACAAACATTCAATTTACCAACCCGAATGCCGCTTCTGGCGGGATATCGCTTCGGATCGCGGGTCAGCTTGATTTCAGCCATATCTACCTCAACTCAAATCTGCGTTCACGTTATAATCAAAACGCAGTCTACAAGGGATTTATGGATAACTTCGGCACTAACTCCAAAATCCACAATGTGTGGGTTGAACATTTTGAGTGTGGGTTCTGGGTAGGCGATTATGCGCATACCCCAGCCATCATCGCGGAGGGGCTGATCATTGAAAACAGCCGGATCCGCAATAATCTTGCCGACGGTGTTAATTTTGCCCAAGGAACCAGCCATTCAACTGTACGTAACAGCAGCATTCGTAATAACGGAGACGATGGTCTCGCCGTATGGACGAGTAACGTGAATGGCGCGCCTGCGGGCGTTAACAACAACTTCTCTTATAACACCATCGAAAATAATTGGCGTGCGGCAGCTATCGCATTCTTTGGGGGAAGCGGTCATAAGGCTACTCACAACCTGATTGTTGACACCGTAGGCGGTTCCGGTATTCGAATGAATACCGTGTTCCCGGGTTACCATTTCCAGAACAATACCGGCATTCTGTTCTCCGATACCACGATCATTGGGAGTGGAACCAGTAAAGACCTGTACGATGGGGAGCGCGGCGCCATCGATCTGGAAGCGTCAAATGATGCGATCCGCAATGTCACGTTTACCAACATCGATATCCTGAACACCCAGCGCAGTGCCGTTCAGCTTGGTTATGGCGGCGGTTTTCAGAACATCGTATTTAACAACATCCATATTGACGGTACGGGGCTTGACGGGGTCACATCCTCCAGATTCTCGAATCCTCATCCAGGTGCGGCAATTTACACCTATACGGGCAATGGGTCGGCAACATTTAACAATCTGACAACGAAAAATATCGCTCATCCTGATTTGTTTTTCATTCAGAACGGTTTTCAATTAATCGTGCAATAACCCGGCTTAAACATCACAAAAAGGAGGAGTCCATTGCGACTCCTCCTTTTGATATTGATGGATTAGATAAGTAACGTTGGGTTAGTTTCAGATTAACCACCAACATATTGATTATACAACGACCTGGCCTTGGCGATATCCGATGTGCCATGCACCAGGGTTCTGCCGTCCCGGAATATAACCAAACGATGTGGATTCACCTGATAGATGATCATATACGGCGTTACGGTTGCTTTTCCTTGATGAAGCTTGTTCAACCGCTCAGCCATTTCGTCCAATTGAAGCTGCAGGGGTCTGGCTGGCCTGATCTGCACCGTATCCCTGCCGCACAACACTTCGCTTTTATCCGCGTGTTCAGCCGTCAAGTAAGGATATTTCGGATGCTCCCCGCATGTGGGACAGTCCGATTTTTTCGCTCGGTCTACGCCAAACTCCACCCGTTCATTACGCCACAAATCGAAGGACAGCATCTTTTTTCTAAGAACATGTCGATGCCCCGATAAAAGCTTCATCGCTTCCATCGTTTGATGAGCAGCGACCATCTGTACCGCTTGCGGAAGAATTCCGTTAATGTCGCAGGTGTCGCCGCCCAAGGGAATCGTCCCAAGCAGACAGTTCAAGCATGGCGTCTCTCCCGGTAAAAATGTGTAACTCATGCCTGAACATCCGACGCAGCCTCCGTAAATCCACGGGATTCCATACTTAAATCCGATGTCGTTCAGGATCAGCCGGGTTCCGAAATTATCGGTAGCGTCCATCATCAAATCAACGCCTTGACTGAGTACTGCCAGTTCCTGCGCACGTACATCCATAACGATACCGTCCACGATAACGTCTGAATTAATCGCAGATAAGCGCTTAGCCGCTGCTACGGCCTTCGGCAATCGATCGATCGCGTCCTGTTCGGTAAACAACTGCTGACGCTGCAGATTGCTCCATTCCACGTAATCCCGATCCACGATGGTTACATGCCCGACACCTGCGCGAACCAAAGTTTCCGTTACGGCGCTTCCCAGCGCCCCGGCACCAAGAACGAGCACATGGCTCTTTCGGAGGCGAAGCTGACCTTCTTTTCCAAATGGGGTAAACCGCTCTTGTCTAGAATATCGATCCTCTCGTTCCATAGGAACTGTGACACCGCGGTCCGTGGACTCCGAGGCTGCCATGAAGTGAGGCAACGTACGATTTACTTCCTCCCTGTTATCGTTTAAACGAGACATGAATTATCCTCCGATCAATATCTGCAAATCTTCTACGAATAAGAGAAGACTTCACGAAGTTTTTAAATGACAACCTATGATTAGAAATACCCATCCCCCGAAGAGGATGGGCTGTTTACTATTTCAGCCTAAAACAACCTTGTATTCAGCGCCTTCTCTAGGACACCGCGATGACGCATAATCCAGGCTGCACTCCGCGCCCTCCAGGCCAATCCCCACAGAGGGCCTTCCGATTCCGGCGTGACCTGCAGCTCAATCGCTTCCTCTGCCGTTTCCCGAACGACCACCTCAACGATCATATCAAACAGGGCCGTTCGAAGGGACGGATCGACGCCATAGGCGTCAACCATTAAACGGAGCTGCCTTGCACGGGCATTAGCATCCGGCAAACCGACTCTTTCCGCAACATCATCATCGTGCAGCTGCGGAAAGAGCCAGCACACACGGGCTAATTCGACGAGCGGATGTACAGGTCCGGCGTATTCCCAGTCAATTAATGCAATTGGCATCCCATCACGGGTAACCATATTCCAAGGTGCAATATCACCATGGCTGTATACAAGTCCGCTGTCACCCAGCTCACGCAGGAACCACGGCTTCCAGACACTCCCGGGCTGCGATTTAAATGTAGCCGAAGCGTCATGAAGTTTACGCAATAATTGTCCTACTTCGATGATGCCTTCGTCGCTCCAGGGCCCGGGATGAACAAATTCGCCTTCGATGTAACTTAACATCTCTTGGCCTTTCTCATTACATCCAGAGCCTATAATTTCCGGAATCGATGTAAACCCTGTTTGCCTCAGATGCCGCAACAATGAGTGTATAGCCGGCGTCCAAGGTCCTGATGGGCGGTACACAATCTGGCCCTGCCGTACAACCGACTTTTCAGGAGAAAGCACGACGTCCTCTCCCTGACTGGAGTTATGTTCTGAATTCATTTTAAATACGTCTCCCCTTCAGAAGGGAATTACACGGGTTAACGGGGCTATGGATGCGAATCCCCTTCATATAATAATGCCCCGATGGATAAGTCCATGTCTTCCATCAACATCTCCTCCGTTCATTTCAGGTTGTTTCTAGCATATCACAAATAAACCATAAACCGAATGTCCATCTTACCGGATATACCAAAGGAGGACAGGCAGCAATCTGCCCATCCTCCTTATAAAAATACTAATACATTCATTCTAATCAAAGTTTTCATTTCATATATCCTGCTGAGGGCAGGGTGGGGATTCTGATTGAATCAGGAATTCTGGTTGGACCAATCTTCGACGTTCCAGATCTTGGTCACCCAATCCTCATAAAACTCAGGTTCGTGGGAAACCAGCAGAATCGTGCCTTTATATTCTTTCAAAGCACGTCTTAGTTCCTCCTTAGCCACAACGTCAAGGTGATTCGTCGGTTCGTCAAACAGAATCCAGTTGCTTTCGCGCATCAGAAGCTTACACAGACGGACCTTGGCTTGCTCTCCGCCGCTAAGTGCCTTCATCGGACGGGTAATATGCTCGTTTTTGAGCCCGCAGCGAGCAAGCGCTGCACGAACCTCGTGCTGGTTCAAATGGGAAAATTCGTTCCACACATCATCAATCGGCGTAATATTCCCTGGACGTACTTCCTGCTCAAAATAAGCAGGCACCAAAAAATCCCCTTGATAGGTCTTCCCCGAGAGCGCTGGAATTTTGCCAAGTATGGTCTTCAGCAGCGTTGATTTACCTACGCCATTACAGCCTACAATAGCAATTTTCTCTCCACGCTCGATCAGGATATTCATTTTGGGGAGCAATGGCCGATCGTATCCGATCTCAAAGTCGATTCCCTCAAATACCGTTTTACCGCTGGCACGGGCTTCCTTGAAGTTAAACACAGGTTTAGCCGCTTCCTCCGGACGGTCAATCCGCTCCATACGATCCAGCTGCTTCTCCCGGCTCTTCGCCCGGCCAGAGGTGGAATAACGAGCCTTGTTCCGCTGAATGAAGTCTTCCTGTTTCTTGATGAACTCCTGCTGTTTCTCGTAAGCATCAATATGCTGGTTCTTATTGATATCAGCCATTTCCAGGAACTTCTCGTAGTTCGCTGTATAGCGAGTTAATTTCGCAAATTCCAGATGATAGATCACATCCACCACCTGGTTCATAAACTCCGTATCATGGGATATCAGAATGAAAGCATATGGGTACTGCTTCAAATATTGAGTGAGCCAATCAATATGCTCAACATCCAGATAATTGGTAGGCTCGTCCAGCAGCAGTACATTCGGCTTCTCCAGAAGAAGCTTCGCAAGCAGTACTTTGGTACGCTGTCCCCCGCTTAAAGTTGCGACATCGCGATCCAGGCCAATGACGGATAACCCAAGACCATTCGCCATCTCCTCAACCTTTACGTCCAGCATGTAGAAATCCCCGATATCCAGCTGCTCCTGAATTTCACCCATTTGCTCGAGCAGCAGCTCCAACTCTTCAGGAGAAGCATCACTCATCTTATTGGTGATCTCCATCATTTCTTTTTCCAGCTCCAGTAGAGGCAGGAAGGCATCCTTTAACACATCGCGAACCGTTTTGCCAGGTGTCAGCTTGGTGTGCTGGTCCAGGTATCCGTACCGGATCTTCGGTGTCCATTCCACCTTGCCGCTGTCTTTTAACAGCTGCCCGGTCAAAATATTCATTAGTGTTGATTTGCCTACGCCGTTTGCTCCAACCAAACCAACATGTTCGCCTGCCAGCAAACGAAAGGATACATTCTTAAATAGAGTACGTTCCCCGAAATTATGTGATACGTTCTCTACAGTCAATAAACTCATGGCTATAGTAACTCCTGTCTGTATAAAATGAACTTATTTCATGTTAATTTAGCGAAATATACACAGTCAAGAGTTTATTGTATCACATCATGGAGTCCGGCAGAAACCATAACTTTCAGGGATTAGAGGACACCGGGATTAGAACAGCTTTTCTCCTGATATCCTGCTGCCGCTGCGTCTTTGGCACTCGGGAACACTTCTTCCACGCGATAGTTGAATTGACAGACATCACGGTAATAATATTTGAACCCCCTACTATCCACCCCTCCAAAATAAACAGGAGCTTTAACAAGTCTGCCTCCTCCAAGGGCATAGTTATTATAATACTGATCGCCCATGGGGACGCCTTGAATGAACGCCATCATACCGATGTCATCCATCGTATTCACCCACTCTTCCTGGGATATCAACGGAAGCGCGAACGTATAGGTTACTCCGTTTCGGAGCGCCACTTGGTTGTGCCGCTGTATGTAATAAGCAAGATGATCTTGAACGCAATTCACAATCGTGATCCGTCTGACTTGTTCAAACCTGTCCTTGTCTTCCAGCAAAGCTATACCCGTCCTGCCGCTCAGATCCTCCCGATAGCCGGAGTGCCAGATGGAAGATCCTCCGCCTGATTCATATACCTGAACGAAGGAATCCAATGTAAACTGGATGCTGTTGGCCCTGCCATCATTCCAGGCATAAGGGATTTTGGGTGTCCATCTATGCTCCATGAGCTCCTCCCCATACGCGTTGGTGAAGGTTTGTGAAACATACATATAAAACCCGTCATAATCCAGAACAACGATAGCAGGAATATACCACCACAGAGCAGACTGAGCAGCCGGATCATCCGCGATCCCCATATTGATGTACAGCGTCCGGGAAAAGGACTCCAGCGCTCGTTCTTTATCCGCACGCATAAATTTTATAGAATCATATGCCGACTCTTTGTCCTGGGTCTCATTATCGTTCAGCATCATCCCGCCGTCTTGAACGGCTGTACGCAGAGCAGCCGAATATTTCATTTCTACGTACCGGACATCCTCTAAACTCTCGGCACGCATGCCCAGAATTATAAACATGGGGAAAAACACGGCGGTAAATACGATGGCAAGATCAGTAATCTTCATTCAGTACCAAACCTCCGTATGGAAATGCGATTGCTGCTTTGCCACCAGAATTTGATCCGGTCAACGCATCGAACATGATCAATCCGGGTGTTCGATTCAGAGTACTGACACTTACCTGAAAGTGATCTCCAGCCGTTAGACGGTATCGGCGTCTGTCATCCTGTTTATCGACATTCGACTCCGGGAATAGATAACCCATAACATCTTCCTGATAATAAGCATCATATACGACGGAATAGCGGTTCAAGAATGTTCCAGGATCTGAAGGATCGGCATATTCCGGGTGGTATTTCTTATGATGATGTTCCATTTCCACATTGTAAATGTTCCCGGTGGCTGCCAGCTCTTGCAGGAAGTCATTGTACATGATCGGAGTAATATACCCCTTCGTACGAACACTGTCCACGAATTTGGTAACGGATTGATAAACAACGAGTCGTGACAGATCATCCTGTCTTCTGGCCATCTCGCCTGCGGGAACCAAGTACAGCAGAAGAAGAGCTAGAAAGGCAGCAAACCATTTCGAAACCGAGTTTGACATTGTTGTTACCTCACTTTTACAAACTGGATGCTCTCCACTTCTCCATCGATCCTCCGAACGTACTCCGCATCATAATGGGCTTCCATATCTATGATCGAAAGATCCAGTTCCTCCGGATTACTGCCTGATTGGAACAGCACGCCATCCACATACATATTGAAGCCGCCAGCTTGAACCTCTCGCAGCGTGAATACGACTTCGCTTCCCTTATAAATGAGCTTTCTGTTCTCGTTCGTCATCTCTACGGTGATCACACCCGCATGCTGCTCCTGAGTCATTCTGCCTACGGCTGATATACCGCCATCCACCATCGTCTGAATATGGAAGGCATACAGGGCTGCGCCAAGAAATAATGCCACTGCTGCTGCCAATTCAAGTGCGCTTATCGTTTGTCCACGCAAGGCAAGTCACCTTTCCATTCATAACTATTGATCGAATTTAATGCCTCTGATTACGTTAGAATCATCCTTAACGATGGTCGCCTTAAATTTGCCGCTTGGATTGACGTACTCTGGGCTTTTCTCATCCATGACGAGTTCGATATTCCCTTGTCTTGAATCCGGATTGAGAATCGAACCGTCCTTCTCCAACACATTGCCGTACCATTGCCCTGCTTTATTTTTCCCTGTTGCTATGAAAACTCCAAATTGATCCTTATCCTTGTATTTACGCAGTGCGTTTGTCACCTGAGAACCGCTGATGGTTGTTCCGTCATACACGGTAAATGCTGCCTGGGACAACTCTGTCTGAATATCTGAAAAATTGTTTTGAGCGGTTTTGGTTGCCTCCTGCGCCGAAATAAACAAAATAACAACAATGGTAATCAGTGCTATGGTCAGAAATATGCCTGCTGCAACCTTTAAAGCGGATGATGCATTATTCATTGAAATCTCCCTCATTCTTTCAATTATTTTTTGATCCTGTCGATCATGATTCCGGTTGAGCCAATCCACGTATCGTTATAATCGTTGAATTTGCTCATAATACGTTTCCATCTGGGAGAAACTCATGCCGATAAGCGGGATAACAAGATACATAAAGATCAACGCATACATCGGAGTAAAACCGATCATTCGCCCCCATGCGGCCTTCGTATCGATCATCGCTTCGTACTCCTGCTTGCGTCGCTCGAAACTGTATATCATTTCTCCATCGAGGTCATCAAAAACATCCTTGATCGGTACTTTATCTACCGCAAGCAGCAGCTTGTCCACCAGCCGCTGAAATTCAGGAAACCAGACGTCTTCCTTCAGCTCCAGCAATGCCAGCTGGGCGCCATGTTCGTAATGAAGCAAGCTTTTTTGAATGGGAATCTTAAAAATAACAGCAAACCGATTAAGCCATTCCAATATGGCCTCAACCGAGATGCGCTCCATTCCGCGCAGTATGGATATGACCGTTTGAAATTGATAAATTTCATGCCTCATTTCCATATTGCGTACTTTCCGGTGAAAATGCAGCAGCCATAATGGCGCCGCATATGCAGCCACACCTGCCAGAAAGGATAGCAGCAGCTCCCACCATTTCAAATACTCGCTGTCATAGCGCTGCAGTTTAGTCATAATTCGATCGGTTATGATCTCAACTTGTTCCTTGGTCAATGAAGTAGGATCTGTCTCACTAATCATCTGCTTGACCTGATCATCGGTCACTTCCGGCGACATATGCAATTGTTCCATTAGCAGCCGATCGCGCTCAACCGTTTCCTCTGCCTGCCGACGCTCGATCTCATTCATCTGGCCGAACAGGGAATGATTCAAAGAAACGGGGACATACAGCAGATGATGTTTAGCCTGCACATGCAGACCTGTAGCCAGCGATAGCGACAGGAAGAAAGCCAGGCAGAAGAACGTCACCCTTCTGATATAGAGCCATTCGAACTTGATTCTCGCGTTGCTTTCCTTTAGTAAGCGTACCTGCCTGTCATATTTCACCGTACCGGGTGTCGGAGCCATTACCTTCACAAGCCAACGCATAACAGCAATCCGGTACATTCTTTCTTCCAGGGTCATCTTCTGAACCTCTGCGCGGTAATCCGTTTCCCGATTTTGCTGGAGCTTCTGAAGCAAGATGTAAGAGATTAGAATGATGATATAAATCGATATCTTGGTCATAAACCCGAGCTTGCTCATATAAAACTCATCCATCGACGGAAAACTGCTCCTGGCCCAGCGTTCAATCGGTTTGGTGAAAAAGACCGGAGCCAACGCAATCACATTCAAGCCCTTCATTAAATAATCCAGCTTGTCTCTGCGCAATATTTCCAATTGGATCTCCTTGGTCAACCCGCTTAGGCCATGCAGATAGATAGAGCCTTGTTTTCTCGCATGATCACCAAACTCCATGACAAGATGTGAAATACCCGCAAACGCTTTAAGATATCGGTTCGGCGCTACCTCATAATACCTCTCCAACTCGTCATCAGCATCGTTGGATACCAAGGCATTATAGATCCGATGAGCATGCATAGAAATTTCATGCCCTGAAGTCTCCGCTCCCTCGTACAAAGCTTCCTCTACCATTCCATGCTGCTGATAGTGATGGCGGACGGAGGAGAACAAATCAACCGATTGGACAAGTATTTTTCGTTCCAGTCGGTTAATGAACATCTCAACAAGCATATTGTTAATAACCGCTGCTGCAAGAATAACAATGACAATAAACCCCAGGTCCGGATGACTCCATATAAGGAGCATGGCGGTTAACCCGATCGTACCGGTAATCGCGAAGGCTAATCTCACGGTTTCAAACCGGAGTGATATTTCGTCATAGGGATGCATGATCGCGATCCGCTGTCTGATCCGTTTAAGATAGGCTTCGATTATAGGAAGCTTCATTCCATACCTATAGGCCAATTGAAACCATTGCCGGTACATCCCGCGCAATGACCTTACCTCGCCCGCATCAACCTCTACGACAGCTACCTCACCATACCCTCGTCTTCTGTTCATCCACGACACGATACCGAATGTGATGGAAAATAGTGCCAAAGATATGATTAAAATCAGAATTAATACCTCTTTAGAGGACACTTTGTTCCCCCCAACCCGAAGCCAGAAACACTCTGAATTCTTCGGCATCTTCCGGATGCATATGCTCCGTCATTTCGCGAACACTGCTTTCGGATAACTTGGCGGCAGCGATATAGCTACCGTCCCGGTATTCAATCACATTACGAGATACGAAATAACTTACTTCGTTCAATCTCCGCATATGTTCTGTACTTAACTGAAAATATTCCTCCATACTGTTCTTCCAGCGCTTTTCTGAAGTTCCCTCGAATGGTGGCAGGGATCCCTTCTCAACCGGGATGCACTCTGTAATACGTTCTATGTAGCGGTTACCGTAAGCGTCTCTTCTTAGATGAATGTCAAAGTTGATCACGCTGACCACCTGCTGCTCTGCAATATGCTCTTGCCTGAAAACGCCGCTCTTGAGCAAGGAGTTGCGCAAGGATTGTACAAGGTCTTTGAATGTCTTGGCATGATGGGTAAACACGGTAAACAAACTTGCCACTTGAGACATCTGTATCATCCATGACGCTACCTCGTCACTGGCAACCTCACCAAGAATATTAACGGTACCGTCCGTCTTCTTCTGCAGATCCAGACCGGCCTGCCCACTAATATGCTCGGTTTCCCTGAAGCTGAGAATATTTCTGCGGCTATAGATTTTCCTTAAATGCAGCTCAAAGGCCATCTCTTGCACCCGAAGGGTATAGGAGGCATAAATATGACCCACCATCGCCATGAGCAGCGTTGTTTTTCCGGAACCCTGCGCACCGGTGATTGCCGTAATCCGGCTGCCTTTCATTAAATACCTCAACAAACCGATTACCAATTCCGAACCGTTTCCCGTAATTAACTGATCAAGCGAAGCCTTGGGCAGATCAAACTTGCGGACAAAGAACGCCCAGGACTCGGCAAACGGGGGCCGAACCACAACGACCCTGGAGCCATCTTTCATCTCATTCACTTTATAACCGCTGGCTTCTGAAAGCTGCCCGGGATGATTGTATTTGTATATGTTTTGACATACTCTCTTCAGTTCCAGCATCGAACCAAACGATAAAAAAGCTAGATGCAGCGACACCCCTCGATAAAAAATCCAGACACTCTCGCAGCCTGTTGCTGGTGATTCGATATTTGAAAAGCCAAGCCCCAAAAACTCATCCTGGTCGTGAAAGATATCCTGTCCGCTGTCACGGTTGACAGAAATGCCACTTACCCCGCCACTGATCCCGTCGATCCGTTGATCCCTGATTTCATCCACGACGGAAAAGCCTTTGTACTGCTGATAAATGCGCTGAACGACGATATCAAGCTTCTCCGGAAACAAGAGCGGTCGCTGCTCTGACTCATAGATATACGCAATATCCTCTGCGGTTACCGCATATACGCTGCCCTCTCCATAACCGGGAATCACGCGAGGCCCTGCAAGATCATACGTCTCAAGAAGTACGGATAAAGCATTCTCTCCGTGCCTCTGCTTATACAGGTATAAGATGATCTCGAATTGATCCTGGGCTGTTAACTCGGTCAGGTTTTCGAATGGAATGGCCGCATGAATGTTGGACTCGTTCAAACCCAGATCTCTGACCAGCAGCTGCTTTAAAAAATCCTTTACATAAGCTTTATCCAGCACATCTCCGGATACGCAGCCCTTGAGGGCACTTCTCAATTCACTTCGCTTGTTCAGCCTTCGGCGATACTCCTCTTCATGCAGCCCTAAATCAGACAACTGGCTGTGCGTCAGCTGATGGAGGCTTTCTTTAACAAACGCAGTCATGGCTTCAAGAGAATAAGGGTCGGACCCCCGCGAAATAGCAGCGGTCGGTTTTCGGGTATCCAAATAACGCAGATATACAAACAGCAGTACAAACAAAATAATGATGATGATCCATATCGTATTAAAGGAATTACCCAAGAGCATGCTGGCCTCCCGCTTTCGAACCGCCGGAAGGAAGACCAAGATGTTCAGCCGCGGCATCCGCCAAGTTACAAACGGCAACATACAGTGAGCTCATCCGTTTCAGGTCAGCGCCTCTCCGACTTCGCTGCATATAAGGCATAACGGAGCGCATATTCCATGCATCCGTCATGCCGGAACAATATGGAACACCAAGCACCGTCGTTTTGATGCCAAAGCGGCGCTTGATATTTTGCAGTGTACAATGGCTCTCCCGGTCATATTTGCCGACGATATATAGGCTTGCCTTGTCCTTCAGTTCAGGGGGTAGCCCCTCCTGTTCAAGCTTATTCTCCAGTACATGCAAATTTTGATTCAAACCAACCACGATGAAGTCGGCAGCTTGAAGTATCGCGCGATCTACCGCTCCCGGATCTCCATTACCTGCATCGGCCACCGTGACGTCGTAACTTCGCTTGGAGAACTCCATAACTCTGGTCATAAGTTCCGCCTGTTTTCTGTCCTCCGCACTGCTTGTGGTCTGTATATCATCGGCGGACATTAGTTTCGGTCCACATAAAAGATCTAGCCGATCAGACAGGAGCGGCAAAGTATAATTGCGTACATTCTCCGGGTTCAGCCTCCCGCTTGTACAAAGTCTTTCCAAGGCATCCATTCCGGTATCTTGAAATGCTGTCATAAAATCAAATGATTCCTGCTTAAAGGAAAAAGCTTGTTCCACTCGCTCCCCTGCATGTCCACCATGGGCGAGCAGCACTTTGACCTGATATTCAAACGCCAATACGATAGGTAAACTCGAGGCCAGCATCGTACTGCCGCTGCCGCTTTTCAAGGGACTCCATACAGCAATCAGACTCATGCATGCCTCCTTCCTGCTTGCCGAAGTGCCCGGCGAATATGCCGCTGCTCCATTTCCGTTAACAGGCGGAGAAGTTCGGTAAGCGATCGTTTATACTGTCTGGATAATGGCTTGATACCCAGTCTTCCTGCAT